>JAOTWK010000064.1 GCA_029862935.1 Gemmatimonadota bacterium
TTCGATCGACATCACGCTCTTGCCGAAACATCTCAAGGTGCTATGCGCCCCGTAATGCTGGTACTCGCGCTCTTCGCCTTGTGTGCGAGTGCGAACGCCCAGGTCATCCCCGGACGGCCGCAACCGCAACGCGAGCCACCGGACCCGGCGGACACGATTCCCGTCCCCCCGTTCCGCGTGCAGCCACCCACCTCCCCGGTCGGGGCGGCACTCCGCTCACTCTTGCTCCCCGGGTGGGGCCAATCGGTCGCCGGGCGCCGCGTCACTGGCGCCGTCTTCATATTTTGGGAGGGCCTCACGCTCACGATGACGGTCAAATCAGCGCGACAGCTGGACTACTTGAAGAGTATCGGGGCGGAGGCAGAACGGCTGGAGAGCAAGCGCGCCGAGGTGAAGGACTGGGCCGTCCTTCTCGTGTTCAATCATCTGCTGGCCGCGGCGGAGGCCTACGTGGCAACCCACCTGTGGGATTTCCCGGCTGATCTCACTTCGAAGACGCTCCCAGGGGGTGATGTTGGCGCTGCCGTGCGGGTCTACTGGTAACGGGCTAGCCTTCGAACACCTCCAGCGAGGGACCCGCCGCCGTCACCCGTGCGAACCGGAGGCCCTCGAGCCATGCCCCCGGGTTGAGGAACCACTGGCCCGGACTCACCTCGACGAGCTGACTGCGATGCGTGTGGCCGAGGATGATCAGGTTCAGGTCAGGCCGTTGAGCTAGCACTCGAGTAGCGTGCTCGAGCTGCCGGGCAGCCGCCCGGTCGACTGTGGCCTCGTCGCGCGCCTTTCCCGCCAAGTGAGGTGACATGCGCCGCACGAGTCCAATCCCGAGATCGGGGTGAATCCAGCGAAACAGGTGAGCGGTGAGCCGGTGTCGGGTGACCGCGTGCATGACCTTGGCACTCCACTGGGTTTCCCCGAGGCCGTCCCCGTGCTGGACCATGGCCCGGAGTCCGGCCAGCTGTAGCTCAACCGCCCCCGTATAGAAATCGGCACCCATTTCCTCGCGCCAGAACGCACCACCCCAGCGATCATGGTTGCCGCCGGTGAGCGTAAGTTCGACCCCGGCCCTTCGGAGGGCACCAAGTGCCTCGAGGGTAGGGAAGGCGGCACGCGGAATCACGGCCCGGTACTCGAACCAAAACTCGAACAGATCCCCATTGATGACGAGGTGCTCGCCAAGATCCGGCACCGCCTCGAGAAACCGGTGGAATGCGACCACCGAGTCGTGAGACGCGTACCCGATGTGGGCGTCGGAGACGACAATGACGCTGGTGGCAGACACCTGGCCAGTATAGAACGGGCCGGAGAATGACCGCAAGCACCCCGGGGTGACGACACTGCCCCGGTCGAGACCCACGGGAGCAGCGTGTGAGGCTAGCTCTTGACATTTTGGCCGGAAGATGAATGATTGATCAATTGAAGTGATACTTGAGGTTCATATCTAGCAAGACTATTGAGTTGAACGATCAATCAAGTGGGAAACTGGAGGCAGATACCCGCGACCGCATCGTCCGTAGTGCGGCGGACCTGTTTCACGAGCACGGGTTCACCGCGACCGGGATCGCAACTGTCCTCAAGAAGGCCAGGGTGAAGAGTGGGAGCTTGTACCACTTCTTTTCGAGTAAAGAGGCCCTGTTGGAGGCCGTGCTGGAGCGACACCTCGAGCAGTTGGGCCCGACCGTCCTCTCGCCCGTCGAGGCGGCAGTCGATGACCCCATCCAGCGGGTCTTCGGCCTGCTTGACCTCTACCGCAGGAACCTCACGATGACTGGATACAGGCGCGGGTGTCCGGTCGGCAATCTGGCGCTCGAGGTGGGAGACCAGTTCGGGAACGCCCGGAGGCTAATGGATCGCTATTTCGGGCAGTGGGCAGGCGCCGTGAGGGGGTGGCTCGAAGCCGCGGGTGAGCGCCTCCCGCATGACGTCGACCGGACCGCGCTGTCGCTCCACGTCCTAGGGGTGATGGAGGGCGGCGTACTGCAGGCACGGGTCCAGGGCGGTCTCGCGCCCTTCGACGCGTCGGTCGCACAGCTTCGGTCGTACGTCGAGCTGCTCGAGCAGCGGGCGCGGCAGTCCGCCTCGGGAGAGATCCCCTCGCGGGACCTCGACCCTGAGCGGGGGTTTGACACTCCCGGATGGCGCACGTGGTAGCCGCGGACGAACAGAGGATTCGCGAGATGGTGCGGCGCGCGGTCTACCGGGCCACGGGGAAGCCGCAGCCACCGAGGCCGTCCGCCGGCGTGCGCGGTCTCGTCACCGCGAGGGACTTGGAGGATATCGAGCGCGGCGGGACGCTTCCGGTGCCGACCGGAGCACTGATCACGCCGCTGGCCCGACAGGCGGCCCTGGAGCGGCGGATCTCGCTCGTCGCCTCCGACTCATCGAGCACCGATCAAATCCCCCCTGGCAAAGCACCGCAAGTCGCTGTGGGAGCTGATCATGGGGGATTTGATCTCAAGCAGATGCTCAAGGTCCATCTGCGGCAGATCGGCTACCGCGTGATTGACTGTGGTACCGACAGCGCCGGGTCCGTCGACTACCCCGACTACGCGCTTGCCGTGGCCCAGCTGGTGTCCGAGGGCCGCGCATGGCGCGGGATTCTCGTCGACGGTGCCGGCATTGGCTCGTGCATGACCGCCAACAAGGTGCCGGGCGTGCGAGCGGCCATGTGCTACGATGACGCGACAGCCCGCAACAGCCGGTCCCACAACGACGCGAATGTCCTGACGCTGGGTGCCGGCATGATCACGCCGGAGCTCGCGCAGCAGATCGTTCAGACCTGGTTGGAGACGCCCGCTGGGACCGGCCGACACGCGCGACGAGTCCACAAGATCATGGACGTGGAGCGTCGGTTCCTCCGGAAGGAACGCGTCCCGTGGTGATCAAGTTGGACGACGCGACCCTCGAGCAGCTCATCGAGCAGATCACCCAACAGGTGTTGGTGGTGGTCCAAGAGGGCTCGGGTGAAGTCGGGTCAACGCGTTCGGGCCTCACGCCAAAGGACTACGCCGACGGGTTGCAGCCAGTGGTGACGGCTGGCGCCGACCGGATCGCCAGCACGTTGGGTCTCGCGCCAACCGACGGCAGTCTCAGCCACATGATCGACCACACCCTGCTCAAGGCGGATGCGACCCAGGATGAGATCACGCAACTCTGCCACGAGGCCCGCACGCACGGCTTCGCCTCCGTGTGCGTGAACCCGTCGTACGTGAAGCGCTGCGCCGATCTGTTGAAAGGCAGCAACGTGCTGGTGTGCACCGTCGTCGGATTCCCGCTCGGCGCGACGTCGACCGAGTCGAAAGTGTTCGAGACCCAAAAGGCGATTCGCGACGGCGCGACGGAAGTCGACATGGTGATCAACGTCGGGGCGCTCAAGTCTCGGGAGTACGAGTTGGTGGAGCGCGACATCGCCTCAGTGGCCCGTGCGTGCCACGCTGCGGGCGCCATCCTCAAGGTCATCATTGAAGCCGCACTCCTGACCGACGAAGAGAAGGTCGCGGCGAGTCAGCTCGCCAAGGTGGCCGAGGCGGATTTCGTGAAGACGTCGACCGGTTTCGGACCCGGCGGTGCCACCACGCACGATGTAGAACTGATGCGCCGTGTCGTCGGTCCGAAGATGGGCGTCAAGGCGGCAGGCGGTATTCGGACCTACGAAGACGCGCAGCGGATGATCGCGGCTGGTGCCAGTCGGATTGGTGCCAGCGCCAGCGTCAGAATCATTCAGGAACAGGACGCCAAATCGTGAGGCCACGGCATGTCTGTTGATCTCCGTACCTACGTCTTTCTCGACAACCTGCAGCCGCAGCACGCGGCCTACCTTGGCACGGTGGCACGCGGGTTCCTCCCGCTGCCCGGCGATACCTCGTTGTGGATCGAGATTTCACCCGGGATCGAGATCAATCGCATCACGGACATCGCGCTCAAGGCAACCCGTGTCCGTCCGGGGATGCAGGTGGTGGAACGCTTGTTCGGTCTGCTCGAAGTGCACCACGAGGTGCAGGCAGAGGTGCGAGCAGCCGGCGCCGCAATCCTCGGTGCGCTGGGTGTCGAAGAAGCGGAACGCATCAAGCCACGCGTGGTCTCCAGTCAGATCATTCGGCATGTGGATGCCCACCAGGTGCAGTTGGTCAACCGGATGCGCTTCGGGCACATGCTGCTCGCGGGACAGACGCTGTACGTGCTGGAGGTCGAGCCGGCGGGCTATGCGGCCTTGGCGGCGAATCAGGCGGAGAAAGAGGCCAACATCAACATTCTCGACGTCCGGGCATTTGGCAGTTTCGGACGCGTGTATTTGGGCGGCGAGGAACAGGACATCATGGCGGGCTACGGCGCTGCCGTCGCCGCCATCGAAGGGGTATCGGGCCGCTCAGTGGAGACGAAGCGGCGTGATTGAGGGATGAGAAGTAGCGTGGCAATTCACCTGACGTCTGGAGGACGGAATGGCTGAGGAGTATTTGGCGGTCGAAGCGCTGGGCATGATCGAAACGAAGAGCTACCCGGCGATGGTGGAGGCAGCTGACGCCATGGTCAAGGCCGCAAAAGTGGAGCTGGTCTCCTACGAGAAGACGGGCGGCGGGCACGTGACCGCCGTGGTGCGCGGGGACGTCGCGGCGGTCAAGGCCGCCGTCGAAGCGGGAGCCCAGGGGGCCAAGAAGGTGGGCGAGCTCGTGGCGATCCATGTCATCCCGCGTCCCCACGGCAACGTGGATCGGACGCTCCCGCTCGGCCGGCAGGGAACGAAGACGGCCAAGAAGTAGGCTGTTGACAGGCTCTGGAGGACTTGTGTTCGGCGGCCTGCCCACTCGGCAGGCCGACCCCACGCACGAGTGCGACCCGCGCGCAGGTCCTCCGCAGCGTGATAGGAGTGGTCTATGCTGCTAGGAAGAGTCGTCGGGACGCTGGTCGCGACCCGGAAGGAACCGTCGCTCGACGGCATCAAGTTTCTGGTGCTGCGGCAACTCGACATCGAGGCGAACGAGACCGGGACGTACCGCGTTGCGGCGGATGCCGTGGGCGCTGGGCTTGGCGAAGTCGTGTTGTTCGCGACCGGAAGCTCTGCCCGACAGACCAAGGTCACAGACAAGCGTCCGTGTGACGGCGTCATCATGGCGATCGTCGACACCGTCGAAGTGGACGGCGACGTGAAGTACGACAAAGCGACGCACGGCTGACCATGGACGACGCCCAGATCCAATCCGTCATCGATCGGGTCATGACGGGACTGTGCCGGCCGGAGACACACGCGCCCCCGAGACCCAGCGCCCGCGCCGCCGTCGAACCCGTCCCACCGGTTCCACAACCCAAGCACACCGACAACCTGTTTCCGGATGTCGACTCGGCGGTGAGCGGCGCGCGGCGCGCCTTCACGGAGTTGCAGGGCCTCCCCCTCTCGGTCCGCCAGGACATGATCGCGCACATCCGCCGTACGATTCGGGAACACACCCAGCCCCTCGCGCACGAAGCGTGGCAGGAAACAGGGATGGGCCGCTACGAGGACAAGATCGAGAAGGTACGGCTCAACGCCACGAAAGCCCCAGGGACCGAGTTTCTGGAAACCGCGGCTTGGAGCGGTGATCGGGGGCTGACGGTCGTCGAGTTCGCTCCGTACGGGCTCATCGGATCCATCGTTCCGAGTACCAACCCGGTTTCCACCGTGGTGTGTAACAGCATCAGTATGGTCGCGGCCGGCAATGCCGTCGTGTTCAACGCGCACCCGGGCGCGCGACAATGCTCCAACCGCACCGTTCAACTCATCAATGATGCGATCATCGAGGCCGGCGGCCCAGCAAACCTCGTGAGCGCGATTGCAGAACCGACGATTGACACGGCACAGGGAGTCATGCGCCACGCCGACATGAATCTGCTCACCGTCACTGGCGGGGTCGCGGTGGTTCGTGCCGCTATGCAGAGCGGCAAGCGTGCAATCTGTGCGGGGCCGGGCAATCCCCCCGTGGTCGTGGACGAGACGGCCGATCTCCAGCAGGCCGGACGGGACATCACCCGGGGCGCATCGTTCGACAACAACATCGTCTGCACGGATGAAAAAGAGGTCTTCGCGGTCGCGGGAATCGCCGATGAGCTGAAACGGTTGATGTGTCGTCACGGCGCGCTCGAGATTGATGGCCAGCAGTGGCAGCGGCTCCGGCGCTCCATCTTCGCAGACGAGCCAGAACCCAGCAAACCGGGAACGATGAACAAGGAGTTCATCGGCAAGAATGCCAACGTCCTGCTGCAGGAAATCGGTATCGACGCAGGCGACGAGATCCGCTTGGTCCTCGTCGAGGTGGAGCAAGACGACCCCTTGGTGTGGTCCGAGCAGATGATGCCGATCATGCCATTGGTTCGCGTGCGCGATGCGCACGAAGGCATCGACTTGGCAAAGAGGGCGGAGCATGGGTTCCGCCACACCGCCGTCATGCACTCGAAGAACTTGGATCATCTGAGCCGCATGGCCCGCGCGATGGACTGCAGCATCTTCGTCAAGAACGGCGCGTCGTTCGACGGACTCGGATACGAAGGGGAGGGCTTTTGCTCCTTCACGATCGCGAGCCCAACCGGCGAAGGCATCACCAATCCCATCAGTTTCAGCCGTATCAGACGATGCGTGCTGAAGGACTCCTTCAGGATTGTGTAACGAAGATATGGCGGCGAGGGGAATGCGAAACAGCATGATGGAACCTGCGCTAGCGCTGATGGACTTCAGCAGCATCGCGGTCGGGATCGAAGCGGCCGATGCGATGATCAAGCGCGCCGAGATCGACGACATCAGGGCCGGCACGGTGCAGCCCGGTCGGTACCTGGTGCTCATCGCCGGAACGGTAGCCGAAGTGCAAGAGTCCGTCTCGGCAGGCCGCGAGGTCGGTGGTGACGCCGTGCTCGATTACGTCTTCCTCCCGCACGTGCATCCCGACGTCGTGCAGGCGATCGGCGGGGGCCGCGTGCCCGACGTGACGGACGCGCTCGGGATCGTCGAGACGGCGACGGTTGCCGCAGCTATTCAGGCTGCCGATTCAGGCGTCAAGGGAGCCGATGTGCGCCTCGTCGAAGTGCGTCTGGCAGACGGACTGGGAGGCAAGGGCATCGTCCTGTATGCGGGCCTGGTTGCGGATGTCGAAGCGGCCGTCGAAATCGGCGTGGATGTTTTGGACCCTCCGAGTCGGCTGGTTCGCAAAGTGGTGATTCCCCAATTGCATCCAGACATGTGGGGCAATGTTTCGGACGCGACACGGTTCAGCACGCGGGTCTTGGAGCGACTGTGAAGTTTGCGCGCGTGATCGGAACGATCGTCGCCACTCGCAAGTACGAGGGGCTCGAAGGGGTCAAGCTCCTCGCCGTGCAGCCCCTCGACCAGGACCAGCGGCCGCGCGGCGACGCGCAGGTTGCGGCCGACGCCACCCAGCAAGCGGGCCCCGGACACCTCGTGTTCGTGGTCGGCAGTCGCGAAGCGGCCCAGGCCCTCCCTGAGGTCTTTGTACCGGTGGATCTCGCCATCACGGGAATCGTCGACATCGTGGGCATTGATCGCGGAGCGGACCCCAACGGTCACACGGCAGCGGTGTGGCAACGCCCGTACGGAGACGGTTGACCGTGTACATCGGCAAGGTCATCGGCTCCGTGGTCGCCACCATCAAGATCTCCCATCTGGAAGGCCGGCGCCTTCTGCTGGTCAACCAGTTGGGACTCGACGGACAGGAATCCGATGACTACGACATCGCCGTCGACGTGGCGCAAGCGGGGCCCGGCGATACGGTCCTGGTGTTGGACGAGGGAAACGGCGCTCGACAGATCCTCCAGCTCGATCCGGGTGCTGTTCGGGCTGTGATCGTGGGTGTGGTAGACGAAGTCGCACTCCGACAGTAGCGTCGGGCCGCCCCGGTCGATCCTGTCCGCTTGCGACCGCTGCGGCCAACCCGTATCTCCTACGCACGCCTGCAGACGTTGGCACGGTGCCACCGGGCCGGACGGCTGGCCCTCGGTTCACACCAGTAGTGAGAGAGCGTATGCCCGACAACCTCGTAACCGAGCTCGAGTTTCGCGTGCGTTATGCCGAAACCGATCAAATGGGGATCGCGCATCACTCCCATTACCTCGTGTGGTGTGAGCAGGCCCGCACCGATCACATGCGACAACTCGGCGTGAGCTATCGCGCCCTGGAGGAGGGAGGACTCCGATTGCCGGTGGTCGACGCGCGCGTGCGGTACCGCCAGCCGGCGCGCTACGACGACCTCCTGCGCGTGAGCTGTTGGGTGCGCGAGGCGGCGAGCCGAAGAGTCACCTTCGGGTACGCCGTGCACCATGCGGAGACCGGACAGCTCCTGGCGACGGCACAAACCTCGTTGATCGCGGTAGATTCAACGCATGCCCTCACGACGATCCCCCGCGACGTGCGTGCGACACTGGTGCCGACGCCGGATCCCGTTCGCCTGTAGCCTCGCGGGGTTGCTCGCCGCCGCGCAGCCGGTGGGAGGACTCGCGCAAGATGAGGCCATCGTCAATCAGCTGGCGAATGTGCTGGCCGCCGAAGATGCCCGTCGGTTCGATCCCCCACTGTTTACCGAAGCTGCGAGGTTTCCCGATCCGCTCGTGCGGGGGCGGGCGGCGCTGGCCATGGGGAGAATCGGAGACACCACCGCGCTCGGGACATTGCTCGAGTTGTTGACGGACGAAGACAGCCTCGTGCAGGAGGACGCAGCGTTCGCACTGGGACTGCTGCGGAGTCCTGCGGTGCTCGTCCCACTGCGCGAGCGCACGCTGCAAATCCTTCGAGCCGGCAGTCGCAGCACCGCTGTCGAGGCGGTCACCGCCATCGCCAAGATCGGCGGTGCCGACGCGGCGACCGTCATCGATGACGTCGTGCGCCAGGCGTCGGGAGCCATTCAGTCGGGAGACGATCTCCCCGTGGCACTGCAGGCCGTCGGGGAAGCGTGGCGGTTGGGGGCGGATGCGCCGATCGCTGCGCTCGTACAGGTGGCGCAATCGGGCAGTCCAGCGTTCCGTCGCCGCGCGGTCTACTCGCTCACCAGGCTACGTTCACCCGAGGCCGGTACCGTGTTGCGGGACGCCGCCACGGACTCGGTGGTCGAGCTCCGCCAGTGGGCCGCTCGGGCGCTCACCGCACAGTATGTGGACACGGCAGGGCTCGGGCGCGACGCAGTGGCCCCCATCCTGAGCCGGTTGGTGGACGACGATGATCCCGGCGTGCGCATCAACGCGCTTCGCTCGCTCGCGACCTATGCGGATTCGAGGCTGGCGCAGGTGGCGCTCGATCACACGACCGACCCCGAGCCAAACGTACGGGTTGAGGCCCTCGCCGCCCTCGGTCGGTTGGAATCGGTGCTCGCGCAACCCGTGCTGCTCGAGCACGTGAACGGACGGCTGTTGGCGCTGCGCACCCAAGCGCTTCTCAGTCTGGCCCGGCTCGATCGCAACGCGGCGCTACGGCAGGCCGCCGCCTGGATCATCGGCCCGGATCCCCGCTTGCGCATGAGCGGCGCCGATGCCCTAGGCCTCATTGGGGGTGACACGGCGTTGACGTGGCTCGAGATGCTGCTTGAGGATCGCGACGGGAGAGTGGCGGCTCGTGCGTTCGGCGCCCTGTCAGACGCTGATAGTCTGTGGGCGCGAGACTGGGCGCCAGACTTGGCGTTGCACCGCGACCCGGTCGTGCGTGCACTCGCCGTGCAAGTGTTGGGGACCTATCCACTCCCCGCGCACTTGGACGCATTGATCACGTCTTACGACATCGCGCAGGGGGACTTGATCCCGGACGCGCGCATCGCGGTGGTCAAGACTTTGGGGCGCATTGCCGAGCTCGGCTCCCTGCAGGAGTTCGCGATCGAAGACCAGTTTCTCCAGCGGTTTCCCTCGTGCGACGACTATCTCGTCCGGCAAGCCGCCGAGACGCACCTACCACTCGCTGCCCGTCGGTGGGGCCCTGCCTTTCCCGTCGAGACCGGCCGAGAAATCGGTGATTACCGGGACATCGCTCGCCGTCTGCTCGTCCCCGCAGCACAGGGCGATGTGCCCCAGCTCGTCATCGAGACGGATCGTGGCGAAATCGTGATTCGTCTGTTCACCGCTGATGCACCGCTCACCGTAAACGCGATCCTCGAGCTCGTCGATCGCCGCTATTTCGACGGCGGAACGTGGCATCGTGTCGTCCCCAACTTCGTGATTCAAGACGGTGATCCCCGAGGCGATGGATGGGGTGGCCCCGGATTCGTCCTACGCGACGAGATCAATCGAAAGCGCTACGGCACCGGGACCGTGGGCATGGCGCTTTCGGGCCCCGACACGGGTGGCAGTCAGTTCTTCATCACGCATGCGCCACAGCCGCACCTCGACGGCACCTATACGGTGATCGGTCAAGTGGAGCAGGGCCTCGACGTCGTCGATCGGATCATGCAAAGCGACCGCATCAGGGTCGTTCGGAGGCGGTGACAGTGCGGGGTCGGCTGACCTGGTGTGCCCTGACGTGCAGTCTGGTTGGACTGGCAGCACCGACCACCGCGCAACTGGGGTACTTCGGCCAAAACAAAGTGCAGTACCGCACGTTCGATTGGCAGGTGCTCCGCGGTGCGCACGTCGATTTGTACTTCTATCCCGAGGAGCGTGAACTCGCCTCGTTGGCGCTCGCGCATGCCGAAGAGAGCTTCCACGCGTTGGAGCGCAAGTTCGGTCACACCCCACACCGACGCATTCCGCTCATCGTGTACGCACTGCACGCCGACTTCGAGCAGACGAACATTCTCCCCTTCATCCCGCCCGAGGGGATCCTCGGCGTCACCGAGTTCCTCAAGCGACGCGTCGCCGTGCCCTTCAACGGGAACTACCACGAGTTCCGCCATACACTGCGTCACGAGATGGTGCACGCGTTCCAGCTCAGCGTGATGGCGGACGTCCGCGTGCGGTTCTCACGCACGACGTTGCCTCCGCTGCCCTTGTGGTGGTCGGAGGGACTCGCGGAGCTCTGGTCGGCAGGAGAGGATGCGCTCGACGAGACGGTCATCCGCGACGTGACCGTGTCGGGCCGCATGCCGCGCCTCAGAGGGCTCGCGTTCGTCGTCAACCCAGTTATTTACCCCATTGGCGGCGCGATCCACCGGTGGCTCGCCGAGCGGTTTGGTGACTGGCGGGTGCAGGTCTTCTATCGCGACCTGTGGAAGTATCGCTCGTTCGAGCAGGCGATCGTGGCGGTGTATGGCGTGCCGATCGAGACGCTGGAAGATGAGCTGCACTATCACTTCCAGCAGAAGTACTACCCCGGGGTCGCCGACCGGGCCCCGCTCAACATCGCCGCCCAGACGCTGGCGGAGATCGCGGTCAAACCCCTTGCCTATCGGCTCCCGGACGATTCCCTCACGCGGTATCTGTTTCTCTCGCCGCGCTCCGGATACATGAACATCTATTCGGACCGGTTGAGCACACCGGGGCGACGGGCCATCGAGGTCAAAGGCGAGCGCTCCGAGCAGTTCGAGTCGTTCCACTCGTCGGCGTCTCGTCTCGACGTGCGCGACGGCGTCCTGGTGTTCTCCAGCCGCTACCTCGATCGCGATGCACTGTTCTTCTGGGATCTCCGAAAGGAGCGCGTGACCGGACGCTATCAATTCCCGGAGCTGGTCTCGATTCTCTCCCCGACCTGGGCGCCCGACGGCGAGAGCATTCTGTTCAGCGGGCTTACGACGTCAGGGTATTCGGATCTCTATCGGCTGTGGATCGACGACAAACGGCTCGAACCGCTGACGCGCGACCGGTTCCAAGACACCGACCCCAGCGTCAGTCCCGATGGGAGCCATGTGGTATTTGCCTCGGACCGGACCAACCACGGGCCTGACGGAGCGATCAATCTGTTTGTGCTCGACCTCGAAACGAGAGGCGTGCGTCACCTCACGTACGGACCGTGGCGCGATCAGGGTCCGCGATGGGCGGCGAACGGCAGAGTGTATT
>JAOTWK010000559.1 GCA_029862935.1 Gemmatimonadota bacterium
GGGCGTGAACTTCCCGGTGGTGATCGACACGCACGGCGAGGTCGCGGAGGCGCTCCAGCCGTGGGGCAGACCGGAGTACTTCATGCTCGATCGCCACGGAACCGTGCGATTCATCGACACCAGCCCGCAGGACATTCCCCGCCAGGCCCTTGCCCTGGCCGGCAGCGATCCGCCGGTGACCTAGCCGCCGGTGGCGGACGCCCCGGTTCCGGCTGCCGCGCGCAGGGGCCCGACACCGGGTAGTCGGAACCGGACCACGGCCGGGGTCGGCTCGTGACGCACCGCGTACACGAACTCCCCATCGGCGCTCGCCGCAATGGCCAACACGTCTGAGTCGAGGCGATATGCCTCTCTGAACGTTCCTTGCCAGTCGAACGTGTGGAGACAGGCGCCGAACACGGCTCGCGCGCCGAACTCCTCGCTCTCTCGCCCAGAAAAGAGTGCCACCACCCGTTGGGCTGTGGCAGCCGCATCGACATAGCCGAACCGGTCCAGCTCGACCGTCGCGCCACCGTCATTGACAGGAATGGGACCGGTGACCGTTTCCAGCTTTTGCGATGCTAGACTGACGAGTTCGATGTGGCTCGTGTAGCGATTTGCGAGCGCAAGAACTTGCTTCTGCGGGTGGCTCGTGAGACGCGCTTGTGTGGCTTGGATTGGCTGGTCCGCGAGTCGTCCCGGCGTTCCGAGCCCGCCGATGCGACGGCCGGTGGAATCGTACAGCGCGAGCCGCGCGTCGACCAAGAACCCGGTGGTCACGATGGAGTTGGGCGTCAGCCAGTGCGGTCCCGTGAGCACGGCCCCGTCTGTGAGGCGGACCATCCGAGGTTCGACGCGTCGATCAGTGGGCTTGGGGAGGAGCGGTACCTCAGTCAGGCGGCGCAGCGGTAGGTCGTACACCCACACCGACGGCGGCGCGTTGCGGGCCGGGTCGAGTGACCACGCGCCGTGAAACTCCCCGGGACCGCGGCCCCGCCGACCCAGTGAGCGCACCCACGTGCCGTCGTGACGATCCAACACGTGGAGCACGGAGTCCGACGCGTCGTCGATGATGACGAGGTATTGCCCGACCACGCCGAGGCCGCTCGGCAGGGCAAGGGCCGGTGAGGCGCTCAGCACGGTAGCCGGCAGGATCGTGGGCGCCGCGTCGCCGGATACACACCGGTCTGCCACCATCGGCTCATGGCTCGCGACAGACCCTCCGAGCGACAGATACGCCGCGCCGAGGGCGAGCAGCACCCCACCTCCGAGGACCGAAACGCCGGGACGCCGCACGGTGCGACCTAGCGGCGGCACGGGTTGCCGGCTGCGCCTCGATGGTTCATCACGGCCTCGTCACCATCCATACAGATCGATTTTATCTCGATGCAGCACTTCGCTTCTTCGTCAGTGGCGCACGAGGCGTCGTTCAGCGCCACCGTGGGTAGCGGACCGGTGTCGGCTCGGTCAATGGTGATCGGCGCCACGGACAGCACGCCAAGGACCGCGGTGGCCCCGAGAATTCTTCGCAGCATGATGCAGCTCCTCGTTTTAGTGTCGCTTGCATCATGCCGCGCCGGTCCGACACCGGCATCGGCCAAATGCGACCAGCGGTCACCAGAACGCGACGCCGAGCCATCGTCCGCTGTAACGTCGTGATCAGAGTCGGCATCTTCTTAGCGAGAGCCCACGTCCCCTCTGCCTCGAGCCCGACCATGTTGATATCGCCAAGCACCACCGCCATCTCATCCTCACGACCTTGCACGACGCAACGCCGCCGCACCGTTGCCAGTCCCGTGACCCGGCGGAACGGGGTCCGGACGCGGCAGCTAAGTGCCCCTGCCGTCGCGGTGAGTGTCGCGTGCGGCTGGGCGGCGCGCGCCGTGACCCATGCCCTCCGCGCCGCCGGTGCGGAGCCTGTGGAGGCCCAGCACCCATGCTCGATACGGCACGCGGCCGCTCGCCCAGCGGGGCTCGTCGACGATCTGAGTCCCTGGGACCGTACCGCGGGTGAGCGAGTTGGACGCTACGAAGGGCAGACACCCATCCTCCTCTACCTGCCACCGACGGGTGTAGCGTTTGCGGCGCTGTCTCACGTGCCCAACCTCGGTGAGGTTCGACTGCAGGTGCAGTCCCGCGACGGTGACAGCCTGGCACACCTCGAACAGGCGGTCGGTGGGCTGGTGCGGGATATCCCTCGCGTGCACATCATGACGCTCCTCACCGAAGCGATGCCCACCATGTCGAGCGCGGCCTTTCTCTTCGCGCATGGCGCCCTGCGCGTGCTCGGGTCGGGTCACGTGCCGACCGTGGGGAGCGTGGCCCGCGCACTCGCCGTGTCCCCCCGAACCCTCCAGCGCACCTTCACCACCGACGGGCTGCCGGCTCCGAAAGCATTCTTGGACTGGCTGACGTTGGCTTATGTTCACGTGGTGATGGGCACCGGCTGCGTCTCGATGGCACGAGCCGCGTCCGAGTCTGGTCTCACGTCGAATGAGCTCTATCGGACACGCAAGCGCGTCGCGCGGCTCCTATCTCGGAACGGCAACCCGCTCGGTTCGGTGTTGCGGAAGGTGCAGGCGCGGGCTCATCCGTTCTCCGCCGCCCGCAACGCCTCACGCACGGACTCCACCAGGTCATTCAGCGCCCAGGGTTTGCGAAGGAACTGGGCAGCCGGCGCGAACCCGGCCGTCTCCTCCAATTCCTTCGCCGAGTAGCCGCTCGTG
>JAOTWK010000560.1 GCA_029862935.1 Gemmatimonadota bacterium
AGACCGGCGGCGGCCGCGAATCCGGCTCCGACGCCTGGAAGGGCTACATGCGCCGGCAGACCAACACGGTGAACTACTCGCGCGAGCTGCCGCTCGCCCAGGGCATCAAGTTCGAGATCTGAGGTTTAGACGTGGCCAAGAAGATCAAAAGCGTCGCCGTGCTCGGCCTGGGCAAGGTCGGCACGCTGGCGGCGGTGCTGCTGCACGAGACGGGCTTGGAAGTCACGGGCTTTGACGTCGACGTGCCCCAGGACGAGCTGCCCTTTCGGGTCGAGCACAAGTCCGCCGCCACCGAGAGCGAGGTCGAGGCGCTGTGCGGCGGGTTCGACGCGATCCTGTCCTGTCTGCCCTATCATCTGAACGTCGGCGTCGCGACCGCGGCGCACCGGTTGGGGCTGCATTACTTCGATCTGACCGAGGACGTGCCGACCACCAAGGCGATCCTGGAGATGAGCAAGACCGCGAAGGGCGTGATGGCGCCCCAGTGCGGTTTGGCGCCGGGTTTGATCGGCATCATCGGCGCGCATCTGGCCGAGCAGTTCGAGCGGGTCCGCTCGATCAAGCTCAGGGTCGGGGCCCTGCCGCAGAACCCGACCGGTCTGCTGGGCTATGCCTTCAACTGGTCGCCCGAGGGGGTGGTCAACGAGTACCTCAACGACTGCGAGGTCATCGAGGAGGGGCAGCACAAGTGGGTCTCGCCCATGGAGTGGATCGAGAAGATCTACGTCAACGGTCACCGGCTCGAGGCCTTCACCACCTCCGGTGGCCTGGGCACCATGTGCGAGACCTATCTCGGGCGCGTCGAGAATCTCGACTACAAGTCGATGCGCTATCCGGGGCACGTGGAGCTGATGAACTTCTTCTTTCACGAGCTGCTGATGCGCGAGAGGCGCGGGCTCGCCGGCGAGATCCTGACCCACGCCAAGCCGCCGGTCGACGACGACGTGGTGCACATCCACGTCTCGGCCGAGGGCATCATCGAGGGGGAACTGCTGCGCAAGGAATACGTCCGCTCCTACTACCCGATCGAGATCTCGGGCCGCGTCTGGCGCGCGATTTCCTGGACGACCTCGGCCTCGGTCTGCGCCGTGATCGAGATGGTCAACGCCGGAGACCTGCCGGCCAGCGGGTTCCTGAAGCAGGAGCAGATCCCGCTCGAGGCGCTCCTGCGGACCCGCAACGGCCGTCTCTACGAGACGGCGCAGCGAAGCGGCGACGCATAGGGACGGAGGCGCACGCTGGGCCGAACGACGTGATTGGGGCATGCGCCCATCAAGGCCGGCTTGGCAAGACGTCGACCAGCGCCCCCGACACCGGCTCAAGGCCTAGCCTTACCTTTCCCAAGCTAGCTGAAGTTCGGCTTTGGAAGGGCGACCAGCGGAAGCCCTGGTGATGTCCGACGGCTCTACCCCCGCAAGCGGACTTCATCCGGCTTGGCTCTGAAAGGCAAGGTATGACCCCGAACGGACGTTCGCAAAGTCGTGACTTCAACCTATCCAGCCGCGCCACCGTAAGACTACGATGACCTCTCCGGCCACAAGAAGCGATCCAAAAATTGCCTTATTGTGTCGGGCAAGCCATGCCGGAAGGTAGATATCAAAATTGTCTCGCCGATCATCTGTGTGCCGAGCAGCCACGCGAGTAAGCGGGCACTGCCAACCATTCAAGACGAGGACGAGTATCTCCACGAGCACGATGCCGGTTAACCAGATAACCTGACGATACATACCAGCCCATCCCAATGCAGGAATTGTGAGAATGCACGCAGCTAAGATCGCCCAGATGGCTGTGTGAACCGCTTTGATTATCTGAAGAATATTCAGAACTAACCCCTACTGACGCTTTCAATTATTGCAGTCAATTGTCCGCGGAGATTATCGCGTATGGCCGCTACTGGCCGATTCGCCGATCTATCCAAGCCTAGTTGATTCTGTACACCATGACTTACCTCAGGTCCTTTCCCCAACACGCCGCTTCTGTAGTACTCGATAAAACACGACTGCAAGAGCAAGGTAGAGGACATTCCAGGCGCCGTAGCCGACTAAGCCAAAGATGGAGAACACTCCGCTGAGATCAATAGCAGTGGCTAGCGCGCCCAGAACGCTGACGATGCCATTCAGGATGAACAGAACTCTAGCGGCTCTCTCTAGCGGGCTCGCACCGAAAAAACCAGCTGCAAGCCACGTGCCGAGGCCCATAAAGCCGTATCCCCACATCTCAATTGCCCAAGACAGCGCGATCGGGTTGGACATGGAAAAGATGCTAATGATCGGATTGAACTCGGTCGTATAATTGTTGACGATTGCCGGAATGAACGTGGTCTGCGCCACATAATTGAGGAAGGCGAAGGCGGCACCGATGGACATAAAGATGAGCGCGGCCAACGATGCCGCTCGCTCCTTTGATAGCAGGTAAACGGACACCAACATTAGGATGCCGCCGGCTGCCAGCAAGTAGGCGAAGAAGAACGGGACCGTCTGAATTCGGTGGAAATTTTCAACAAATAATTCTGGGCTATCCCATAGAGGTTGAGGATGCACGAGTGCAACGACGGGAAGCGCCAGTGGCCCGGATGTCAATATTCCAATCGCGCTGAGGATTGCTCCTAAGGTGCCAATACTGTATGCGCCCGGGTTTACAGACTCGTCGACCATAGCCATTCAATTCCTTTGCACTTCTGTGTTGAATCGACCACATAGG
>JAOTWK010000561.1 GCA_029862935.1 Gemmatimonadota bacterium
GTGTCTCTCAGCGCCGTGATGTTGGGCTCCCAGGGCTCCACGAACTCCTCGCCACCCGTCTCGTACGCGACAGGCGACGTGTAGTACTCGTCACCGAGGCCGGCAAAGTGATGCCCGAACTCATGCACAAACAGGTAATCGGCAAAGGCGGATCCGACGGCGGCCGTCGAGTGGGAGTTGTAGATCCCGCCGCCCCCGTACTGCTTCTCGTTGACCAGGATCACCACGAACTCGTACGGTACCGCAGACACTACGTCACGCAATGCGCGGTTGTTCAGGGTGAGGACGTAGCGTTCGCTGTCGAAGATCCCGTACTGGGTCGATACCGGGTTGCGGCGGTACTTCCCGCCATGGGGACGGGATACCCCGCTTTCGGCTCCCGGGAGATCGATCGCGCGGACGTTGAAATCACTTCGCCGGCTCTTGAACGGCTCGTAGGCGAACAACCGGTCTACGAGGCGTCGCGCATCGTCGTGAAACGTCGGCAGCTCGGCCGCCGTATATCCCTCGCCGAGGAGCACGAGGTCCACCTTGTTCTGCGGGGCTCCGTGCACGAGCAGGTCCCACAGCGTCCCGACCGGTGGGAGATCGGCCGGGTTCACAGCGCGGGCTGCCGGATCCACCGCCAGTTCGGCGAACGGGATAAACCGGTTGTGGTCGTCCCGTTTCTTGAGAACGATCCGGACAGGAGACCTGGGCCAGGGGAAACGCAGGGACTCGTGAAACGTTCGCGACGTTTCGCTGGCTTCGGCGGTGGTCTCCCACTCGCCATAGATCGAGGCGTAACCCCGCGAATACACGAGGGTGCCGGTCGCGGCGTCATGCACCTCGAACAGGTATTTCCCCAAGTTGGTCCCGTCGATCAGCTTGGTGCGGCTGCCTGCCCACGGGCCGTCGGAGACGACACGGTCCAGGCTGATGATCTCCGTCGGCGCGCTCCCGGTGTGGAAGTAGTCCACACGCATCGTCTTGTCGATGAAGAAGCGGTCGAAGTCGGGCACCGAGCTGCTCGCCGTTGCCGCAGCGGCCCCGATGGCGATGACCGTCACGATGGCGGCAGCCTGCAACAGACGTGGTCGCGTGACCATTCGCTCAACCCTCCGTGGTGCGGTATGGGTGTGCGGGCATCGGTGGCGCATCGAGGTCCGACATCATTCCCGTCGAGTTGCGAACGGCCTCGATACCATGGTCGAGGCCGGTGCCGTGGGGAATCTAGTCGGATGCAACAGGGGTGGGTGCGGGCGCTGACCGGTTAGTCCGACAGGTCGTTTCCCGAGCCCGGTGGTCGGGAGAGAACGATGACTCGGGTCACGCAGCCCCCCGCTCGAACTCGAGCACGGCGAACGTATCGTGGGCCCACACGACGCCAGAGGTCATCGACCCGGTACCCGCCACCGCGTTGGCCATCTGCTCCACGGTGAGCGGTGAATCGGCGTTCGCCTCCTTGTGGAAATTCAGCTCCACGAAGCCAGGATCGCACCCGGCTCTGAGCGCGAACTCCCGCCGAAAGGCCACAGCTTCTGCCTGGCGCGCAGGGCTCGCATGCCGGATCAAGTCGGCCCACACGAACGTGCCGCTGGGTGCGAGCAACCGGACCACAGAGCGGAGGACGGCTGTCTTGGATCCAAACGGGATGTTGTGCAAAACGAGGCTCGAAAAGACGACGTCGAAACCCGGTTCCAGCCTGCACGTGGCGACGTCCCCCTCCACCAGGCGTGCGCGACGCCCGAATCGGCCGAGACGGGCCTGCGCGTGACCGATCATTTCCGGCGACGCGTCGAGCGCGGTGACCGCTACCTCGGGCAGTCGATCGAGGACTTGCTCCGAGAGGGTGCCAGTCCCGCACCCGACGTCGAGTACGGTGTGTGGCGATCGTCGGGTGATCCGTTCGACGACCAGCGCCGTCATCTCGTCGTACGCGGGGACGAGTTGCCGGATCGTTTCGTCGTACGTCTCGCTCAGTCTTCGGTAGTACGCGAGTGTTTCCGGCTTCATCGTGGGTCGGCCGCCGACATGGCGGCGCTCGCCCTTAGCCGATCGTCGCGAACAGCGCCACCACCGCGCCGGCGGGGTCACGGATGACGCAGTATCGGCTGTCGGCGTTCATGGCTTTCGGCCCCACGATCACTGAGCCCCCGAGGCTCCGACACACGCGGACGCTCTCGTCCAGGTCGGCGACCACGATATAGTTGAGCCACTGCGGAGGGAGATCTGCATTTGGCCCGCGTGCGTTGCAGACACCGGCAATCGGCTCACCGTCAGGAGACGGAAGCATGGTGAAGTCGTCGTATCCGCCCATATCCACGGGCTCGTGGTGCCAGCCGACCACCTTTGCGTAGAAATCCCGCAGCGTCGCCGCATCCGGCACGGTGAGGTCGGTCCAGGCAATCGTGCCGACGCGAGGTTTGCTCTTCATCGTGCTCCTCTCCAGGCGCTGACTGATGTGCAGTGGATCAGGACGGGCACAAGGATGGCCGTCCCACGACGTCACCGCGTTGGATATGCGGATCCCAAATCGAACGCGCAAGGGACGGCACCGATCCCACAACGCGGGTCGGTGACCCTCAGAGAGCGCCTGATTGTGTACGGAGTGAGGAAACTCGCTGTCCACAATTCCACATGGCGTGGAAACCTCGTGCCGTGCCCCATCGTCAGGCACGACGGATCTCCACAGTCGCCGCACACGAGCACTGCGATCC
>JAOTWK010000562.1 GCA_029862935.1 Gemmatimonadota bacterium
GCCGCCAATCGCCTGCGTGATGGTCACGTCACTGATCTTCACATCACCATACTCCTTGAGCAGACGTGTCGTGCGCGGACGGTGTTCCTCGATCTTCTTGTACAGGGTCTCCTTGAGCGTTGACATCGGTCGGTACCCTCCTCCTAATATCCTCCACCCCGTTTTGACAGTCACGCTCCCCGGCGCAACAGTTAACTGGGGTAAAAATACAACATTCTCCACACTTTCGTCAGAGCGAGGTTGGCGCCCGTGACTCCCGCCCGATTGAGCCCGATGCTGTTCCTGCTCCCCCTCCTGGCGAGCGCTCTGCCCACGCTCGAGGCCCAGGTACCGACCTTCCGCGAAGTCACTGGACACGAGTTTGGTGACCGCATCACGCTGCACCACGAGATGGTGGCGTACGTGGAGCGCTTGGGTGCTGTCTCTCCCCGCGTCCGCGCAGTAGTGCAGGGGAGGTCGTGGGAGGGTCGCGCACTCATGCTGGCCATTGTGACCGCGCCCGAGAACCACGCGCGATTGGACGCCATTCAGGAGACGTCCCGCCGCCTTTCGGACGCGCGCCGCACCGGTCCCGCGGAGGCGCAGGAACTGATTGGCGACCAGCCGGTCATCGTGTGGTTTGGCGGCTCGATTCACGGTTTCGAGCTCTCGGGAGCCGAAGGTGCGCTCAAGCTTCTGGAGCACCTTGCCACGCGCGACGACCAGGCGACCCGTGAAGTGCTTGCGCGCACCGTCATCCTGATCGATCCGATGCTAAATCCGGACGGCCGCGACGCGTTCGCGAACCTCAATCACGAGAACATCGGGGCAACGCCGTCGTCCGATGTGCGCGACTGGTCCAACGACTTCACTGGATGGCAATCCACCAAGTTCCGGACGGGGCACTATTACTTCGACACGAACCGCGACTGGTTCGCGCATACGCAGATGGAAACGCGTGAGCGCATGCCATGGCTCCACGCCTGGCGCCCGCAGGTGGCGGTCGACATGCACGAGATGGGGTCGGGAACCGAGTTCTATTTCGACCCGCCTGGCCAGCCGTACAACCCCAACTTCCCACAGTTCGCTCGAGACTGGTTTCAGCGTTTCGGTGCCGCGTACGCTCAGGCGTTCGACTCGGCGGGGTTCGAGTTCATGACCCGCGAACGCTACAACTACTTCTATCCCGGCTACACGTCGAACCGCGGCTATCAGGGGGCCGTGGCCATGCTGTTCGAGCAGGGCTCGAGCCGCGGTCTCGCGCTCGAGCGGCCGGACGGATCGGTGCGCATGCTGCGTGATGCACTGGAACAGCAGTATGTCGCCGCCTGGACGGCTGCCCGCACCGCCGCGACTGATCGGCAACAGCTACTCACCGATTACTACGACTCTCAGCGGGCCCTTCTCGAGGCACCTGCGGGTGCGCCACGACGCTACCTCATCGCCAACGAGGGCGATCCCGTGCTCGTGTCGGAGCTCGTGCAGCTCCTCCTGCGGAACAACGTGGAGGTGTCCGTATTGGAGAGCGACGCCACCCTGTCCAACGTGGCTGACCGCACGGGGAGTTCGGTCGGGCGTCAGACCTTTGCGGCTGGGACCTACGTGGTGGAGGCAGCGCAACCCGCGGGCCGCATGCTCCGCACGCTGCTCGATCCCGAAACGCCACTACCGGAGGACTTCCTGGCGGCGGCCCGCCAGCGAGTCGAGCGGGCGGAGAACCCTCGGTTCTACGACATCACCGGATGGTCGCTCCCGCTCCTGTTCAACGTGGGCGGGTACAGCACTGCCGATGGTCGCACACTCCCTCTGCGCTCGCTCGCCCCGACGTCCGGCGTCGCCGGGGGTGAGGTGGGGCAGGGCGTCGTTTCCAGTCGTCGGGTTCGGGGTTGGGAAGAAGCGACGTACGCCTACGTGTTAGATGGTCGAAGCGCGGCCTCGCTCGCTGCCCTGTATCACCTGAAGAAATCTGGCTACCGCGCAGCCGTCATTACGGCACCGACCCGCATCGCCGGCCGGGACATTTCCGGGGGCTCCGTGATCGTGCGCGTGGGTCAGAACGACGGCACCGTCCACGATGCAGTCCGCGCTTTGGTCGAACGGTACGGCATCAACGTGTACCCGATGCCGTCGGGACTGGCCGACGCCGGGTACCCGTCGTTGGGGTCTGGCGATTTCACTTTCAACGTGGCCGAACCTAAGATTGCACTCCTCGCCGAGGGTCCGGTGTTTGCCTACTCGTTCGGGTGGGCGTGGTACACGCTCGATCGGCAGCATCAGATGCCAGTCACCGTTCTCCGAACGGGCCAATTCGATGGCGCGGACCTCACGCACTACAACGTGTTGGTGATTCCCTCCGCGTCGGCCGGTGGGCTCGAAGAGGCGTTGGGTGAGACCGGCGTCGAGCGCCTCACGCAGTGGATCCGTGACGGCGGTACGCTGGTGACGATTGGCAGCGCCACCGAGTTCGCGCGCAACCAGATGGACCTGATCGCGCTCCGCAGCTGGTATGACACTGACGATGGAAAAGACCAGCAGCAATTCGACGTTCCCGGCGCGATCTTCCGTGCGACGGTCGATCGCGGCGACTGGCTGTCCGCGGGATACGACGCCGGCACCGTACCGGTGCTGGTCGATTCAGATCGCCTGTACCTGCCACCCGAAGGGCCTGTGTCTTCTCGGCGTCGCGTTGTGGCGACCTACGGACCGCTGCTCAGCGGAC
>JAOTWK010000065.1 GCA_029862935.1 Gemmatimonadota bacterium
CACGGGAACGAGCGGCCTGCGGGCGGCGGAGCGCCCGAGCCACCATGCCGGACCGAGGAGAAACAGCGCGGCGAGGGCTGTGCTCTGCAGCAGGGTGGCAATTAGTGTCACGTACCCCCACTCGGCAAACGGCAGCCAGTCGCCTGACCGAGACCGCAGCAACGTCGTCAGGGCCCCCGCCCCGAGGAAGTGGTGTGGGTAGGGGCGGGCGTCTGTCGCTGGCTTGACGCGGAAGGGATAGGTCGCGGCGAACGTGCGGGCCGATTGCACGCCGTCGATGGCCGCCGCCGCCGCTTGGAATAGTGTGGGTTCCGCGAGTTCGTGGAAGCCCGCCTCCGACACCGTCATTCCGGGTTCCCAGTCGATGTCGAACTGTCGACTCGCTGCCCACGCGCGGAGGCGCGTAACGTCCCGATCGGTGAACCCGCTGGGTTTCACGAGCGTGGTCACGGTTCCCCAGCTCCGCGCAACGATCAGACCGTCATCGACGTGATCCGGGGCGACCCGTCGGAGGGCCTTGACCGACGTCAGAATGACGCGAACGTTCTCGCGGGGCGGTATGCTGAGCCACCTCGTGATTGCGAGGACCCCACGGTCGCCCAATAGACCAAGAAACTGCGTGTACGCTTCCGTGGTGTGTAAGAAGTCCTCGTTCAACGCGTGCATGCCCGCCGCCGAGCCGCCGAGGCTGCCAGCCGGACCGATGGTCACGAGGTGATAAGGCCCCTTGGTACGCGACGTAAACGATCGCGCATCGGCAATGATCCACGCGATCGAGGTGTCGGGCCGGCGTGTCAGATCGACGATGTCGGGGAGAAGCTCGACCGCCGTCACCTGCGCGGCACCGTGAAACCGGGCGGTGGCCACCTCCAAGCTGCCGCCCGCGCCAAGAGCGAGCACGGTGTCGATTCCCTCGAGGCTGTATGGCAAGGCGGAGGGCAGCCACCCCAGCATCGAGTCGGCCTCTGCATCGCGGGACGACGATGCTGCGGCTCCTACGAGGCCGCCATCGACGAAGAGTGCAGTCTGGCGAGACACCCGACCGCGAAATCCCAGTGACAACCCGGGCGCGTACCGAAATGCCGCGGCATCGACTGCCACGACCCACCCGAGCGGGCTCGTCCGCTCGGCAACCCGCTTTGCGCCTGGATACGCCTCCACTTGGGGGAGTGCCTTGTATGGCGCGATGCGTATCGTCCAGAGCGGAACGATGAGCACCCCAATCGACAGCACGAGCGCGGCCCAGGCCACCTTCCGCTGCGTCTGAGTCGTGGCTGTGGTGGCGCCGACCGCTGCCAGGACCGCTGGCGCCGCGAGTGCGCGGCCGGGGGTGACCAACCAGAGGAGCGGTAACGCGAGCAGCACGCCAATGCCCGACCCGACGAAACTCGCTCCATAGAGCCGTCCCGAATGGTCACGGTCTGACGCCAGCGCCAGCAGCACCACGAGGCCACCGGTGGCAAATGGGGTGGCGAGGAGCGCGTAGAGCGCGCCGACCGCCGGCCACTGGCGCGCGTCCCACAAGAGCTGTGTGGTGTCGACCGGTATGCGAGTCGCGACGACGGGAACAATGATCAACGAGAGGACGGTGAGCAGCGCGCAGCTAGCGAACCTTCGAGAGGCGACTGCAGGTGACATACGTTGCCAAAACGCGACGACCGTGCCGCTCATCCCGAAGCCGAGCATGGCCACACCGATCGCCATGTACGCGAAGTGGTGGTACCACTCGATGGTGAATAGTCGGACGAGTAGGATCTCGTACGCGAGCGTGCCGGCCGAGATGACAGCGACGACCAGAGCGCGGTTCGTGAGTGGCGTCTTCAGCGCAGGCCTTCGAGCATCGGCACAAAGCGAACCGGGAGGAGGTTGCGGGTGCGGAGCGTCCCGTCATCCCCCTTCTCGACGTAGATCAGATTCTGCACTCCATACACGCTGCCTACTGGGATGACCATCGTGCCGTTCACGCGCAGTTGGTCGGTGAGTGCGGGTGGGATGTAGCCGGCTGCTGCCGTCACAATGACGGCATCGAACGGCGCTACCTCAGGCCACCCGTGATGCCCGTCGCCGTGCCGCACCGTGACGCGGTCGTAGCCCAGGCGCTCGAGCCGTCGTGCCGCGCTCTCGGCGAGTGGGGCGAAGATCTCCATGGTGTAAACCGTGACGTCGAGCTCGGCGAGAACGGCCGCTTGATACGCTGATCCCGTGCCGATTTCCAGCACCCTCATTCCCGGCTGTAAGTCCAACACTTCGGTCATGTACGCCACGATGTACGGCTGTGAGATGGTCTGTCCGTGTCCGATCGGGAGCGGGTGGTCACCGTAGGCGAGATGCCGGCTCCTTGACGGCACGAACTCGTGTCGCGGGACAGAGCGCATTGCTCTCAGCACCGCCGTGTCGCGCACGCCGTATTGCTCGATGAGCTCTACCATCGCGTCGCGAGCCCGCCGAAGGCGTGCCGACTCTTGCGCCGTCAGCTGGGTGGGAAGGACGATTGCCGCGATCACGAATGCCGCACCTATCGTCATCGCACTTTTCGCTCTTGTGTGAAACTCAGCCGGTGGCGAGCGATCGTAGCACACTGTCATCCAAGTGGTGGCCCCCGTCGTACGAGATCGTCTCATAGGGGATTTCGTGGTCCAGAAGGCGCTCCTCGGCAACTGCCAACTGCGAAGCGTCGACGTATCGATCTTCCCTGCCCACAACGATGGTGATGCGGGAGTCCTCGAGCTTGCTCCACCCGACCTCGAGGTCGAGATCCGGTGGGGGCAGCTCACCCCACAGGACGAGCCGATTAGCGATGGCACGGCCCAGAGAGACCCAGCGCGCGGCTGTGGCGGCTCCCTGGGAGAAGCCGAAGACGTAGAGCGTGACCGAGGAGCGGGTCAGAGAGCTGAACACGTGGTCATGCAATGCGTCCAGGTAGTTGACGTAGTCGGCGATCTCGGTCAGCCGATCTTCGCGCGTCATCCAGCTCGCGCCGACCATTCCTCTCGCGTGGTTCGTGTAGTAGCGGGACGGACCCTCCGGAGCGACGAAGAGCCGTGTGCCATCGTCCAACGGCCTGAATTGTTCGAGGAACTCGTTCGCGAGTTGTCCGTACCCGTGACAGACGAACCACACTTGGCGCACGTCGTCGTGCTCGGGACCGAGCGTGTAGTAGCGAGCCGTGCGCGGAACGTGAAGATGGTGTTCCCGCATGTCGCGAAGTTACGGCGTCACGGCCACCTTCGCGAGGGTCACCGCCGAGGCGCCGGTCGCAGCACGCGGCCGGGCAGCCGCGACGTGCGTGCACTGTCTCGCAGGACGAACTCCCCGTTCACCATGACGTGCTGGATACCCTCGGGATACTGGTGCGGGTGTTCGAAGGTCGCGCGATCTCGCACCCGGGCGGGGTCGAAGACCACGAGGTCGGCGAATGCACCAGGTCGGATGACCCCGCGATCGCCGAGGCGCAACCTGGTCGCGGGCATGCCCGTCATCTTGTGAACGGCCATTTCAAGGGACATCACGCCCCGATCGCGGCAGTAATGGCCCAGCACGCGTGGGAACGTACCGAAGCTGCGAGGGTGGGGCGATCCGACCGCGAGTGGTCCCTCGGTAGAGAGCGCCGAGCCGTCTGAACAGATCATTCCAAGCGGGTGGGCCAGAAATCGCTCAGTGTTCGATTCGCTCATACCAAAGCCCACCATGCCCGTCCGACCGCGATCGTCGCGCATGATGTGGAGGAGGAGGGCGTACGGCTCGGTACCACGGTCTGCAGCAAGCGAGCCGAGCTTCTTGCCCGCGGCCCACGCGAGCGCGCTGTCAGCGGTCCGCGTGATCTGCACGGCGTCCCAACTTCCGAGCTGCGTGATCTTCGCGCGTACCGCCCGCTCGATGCGGGACGCGAGGTCGGGTTGCTCCAGCCGCTCCACGAGTCGGGCCGTGCCACCGTCCCGAGCCCATACCGGGAAGAGCGCGCTCAGTCCCGTGCTGTACGCGACGTACGGATACCGGTCGTACATCACGTCAACGCCGTCCGATCGCGCTGCCTCGAGGGTATCGAGCACGGGCCCGGCCTTCCACCAATTGCGCTGTCCTTGGGCTTTGAGATGCGAGATCTGGACCGGGACACCTGCGAGCCGGCCGACATTGATGGCTTCCTCGACGGCGCTGAAGAGCTGGTCGTCTTCGTTGCGCATGTGCGAGGCGTACGGCAGCCCAGTTCCTGTGAGGGCCGCTGTGACAGCGACGAGCTCCTCGAGGGGCGCAAACGCTCCTGGGATATACTCGAGGCCCGTAGACATGCCGCATGCGCCGTTCGCGACGGCGTAGGCCACCTGTTGGCGCATGACGGTCACTTCGTCATCTGTGGCGGGCCGGTCTTCGTTCCCAATGACGTACTCGCGCACCGTTCCCTGACCAATCATGCTCGCGAGATTGACGGCCGTTCGTCGCTGTTCGAGCTCCCGGAAGAACCCCGGGAGGTCATGGAAGGGAAGGTCAACTCCGTAGCTACTGCGGTACCGCTCGCGAATCTCGACCGCGCGATCTTCGCGCCACGGACCGATAGATGCGCCGTCCTGTCCGCAGACTTCCGTGGTCACCCCCTGGCGCACTTTGCTCTCGGCCAGTGGGTCGATGAAGAGGTCGAGGTCGGTGTGGGAGTGGACGTCGATGAATCCGGGCGCCACGGCGAGGCCGTCACCCTCTACGCGCTCGGCATCCGGTCGCGTGATGCTGGCGGCAATCTCAGCGATACGTGCGCCTACGACGAGGACGTCGCTGGTGAACGGGGGCGCGCCGGTCCCGTCGTACACGCGAACCCGCTGCAGCAGATAGGAGGTCTGTTGCAGGCCGCGTGACCATATCGTAGCCGGCAGACCAGCGACGCTCACGGTCGCCACCGTGGTCGAATGGACGAACGTTCGACGCTTCATGATCGTCTGCCAGACACCATGTGAGTCATCGTGTTGCCGCCGATCTTCAGAACCGTGCGTCAAACAGCCTGAACTGCAATCCAGGCTTCGATCGGATGCGGCCGTCGGGCATGAGCGCCGGAATCGCAGTCGGGACGGGCATCGGGAGGTCGAGGCTCCAGCGACTGTCCAGATTCAGCAGAGCGGTCCGGATGTCCGGTGCCGTGTCCGCCGTACGGGACCTCCTGCCGGAGCCCAGCACCGCGCCGCCAATGAGGCCAACCGTGGTGCCGATCAACGGGATCCCGACGGCCGTCTTGTCATCGTCGACTTCGAGCAACAGGTCGAGTCCGACTCCTGCCAGCCCGCCGGCGAGGCCCGCTGCCGTGATCAACCTTATGCGACCTGGGGACGGCTTCCAGGTCTTCGCCGCGGGGATGCCGGCTGCGATGGCTGCATCACCTCCCAGAAGCGCCCAGGCAAACAGCGCATCGTCTTCCGCGTCCGCGAGGACACCCAGCGCCACGCCGTACCACGTGCCCCAGAACGCCGCGTGGCGCAGTAAGCTGGCGGTGCCATTGTCGATGTCCTGTTTGGTGAGGACGATTCCTGTTCCGACACCAGCGAGGCCTCCTGCGACGAGTGCTGCCCACGGAGCGGTGTCGGGGGTGCTCTCATTGCAGACCTCTCCCCCAGCACCATCGGGGAAGCAGAACTCTTCGTCTCCGATGTCCAGCACATCGCGCCACCCCAGAGCTTGCCAGCTGAGCCATATCGTACTGAGCCAGTAGAGCCCACCCTGACCCGGCGTGAGTGGGGTGGCGCGGGCATACGCCTTGGAGGCGAAGAACCCGAGTGGAGCGCCGACGAGGATGCCGGCGCCGTACGCAGAGGGCTCGTCTGCGCCGAAGGCGGCTGGAACGGCCACCCCCAGCCACGTCGCGAAGACCGTGTTCCAGATGATGAAACCAGTGCGGCCGGCCCCGAGTTCTTGTGATTGCCGCACGCCCTGCAGGAGTCCCATGGCTGCGGTCGCCGCTGGCGTATCGGGGTAGCGCCGCGCGATGTACCGCAGCAGTTCCTCGGCGAGGTCGTGTTGACCGGCATCATCGAGGTCGCGTGCAACCTCGAGGAGCACGGCAGCGGTGTCTGCGTGGCTCACCTGTGCGGCGAGGGATGTGGGGATGACCGCCATGGCGAAGATGAGGAGAACCGCAGAGACGAATAGACGACAGGTGTCGCGCATGCGACGGTTCCTCCGTGTCAGAATTGTCCCAGAAACGAACCGCCTCGGCCCTACGTGTGTGTCAGGTAAACTCTGGTGGGCGTCTCAGGTGGTGCCCAGTGGCGTCCTGAAACGCCTTTGCCACGGTCAACAACTCGCTTTCGCCGAACAAGCGGCCTACGAACGAAATGCTCACCGGCGTCCCGTCATCACGAAAACCGCTGGGTAGGGTGACGGCGGGGTGCCCGGTGAGGTTGGTCGTGAGCAAGACATCGCCACCATACGATGGCGTGATGAACACGTCGATCCCGCCCAGTGTGTGTTCCATAGCCCCCATCAACATGGTGCGCACCCGGTTCGCCTGGATGTACTCGACGGCCGGAATAAACCGCGATCGACGGAACGAATTCGGCCACGCGTTGGACGTTTGACGTACCAAGAGATCGTCGCGATCGCTGCGTGTGAGATCGTCAAACGCTGCGGCGGCTTCAGCATTCAAGATGATCCTGAGCGAGCTCACCGGGTAGTCCTCTGGGAGGGCGACCGGGGTGAGCTTGACTCCCAATCCCCGTATGGCCTCGAGTGCCGTCGCGTCGAACTCCGCACCGCGGTGCTCTTCCTCAAACGCCTTTCTGTAATAGCCGATGCGGAGCTCCCGGAGCGGCAACTCGACATCCCAGGTGAATGGCAGCTCGCGCGCGGTCGGATCCTTGCCGTCGGCTCCGTGGATTGCGTCGAACACGAGGGCGCAATCTTCCACCGTCCGGCAGATGGGGCCAAGCTTGTCCATGCTCCACGAGAGCGCCATCGAGCCATAGCGGCTCACGCGACCGAACGTCGGACGCAGACCTGTTGCACCACAGCGGGTCGAGGGGGAGACGATCGACCCCAACGTCTCGCTGCCGATGCTGAACCCGACCAGGCCCGCCACGGTTGCGGATGCGGATCCGGCTGACGATCCGCTTGAGCCCTGTTCGAGATTCCACGGATTTCGTGTGCGGCCACCGTACCACACGTCTCCCATCGCCAACGCCCCAAGCGTGAGCTTGGCGATCAGCACCGCTCCCGCTTCTTCCAGCCGGCGCACCACGGTCGCGTCAAACGGGAGGCGCTGGTCCTGATACGGCTTGGCGCCCCACGTCGTGCGATACTCGTCTTCCGCCAGGAGGTCTTTGGCGCCCCAGGGGATGCCGTGGAGAGGGCCGCGGTAGACACCCGTGGCCAGTTCCGCATCGGCCCGGCGCGCCTGGCGCATGGCCAGCTCGTCGGTCACGCTGATCACGCACTCCAGCCTCGCGCCGTAGCGGGCCAGGCGGTCCAGGTACATCCGGGTGAGCTCGACAGACGAGACCTGACGTGTGCGGACGAGTTCTCCGAGCTGGGTGAGCGGCCAAAACGCAACGTCCTCGAGCCTCGCGGGACGCTTGATGTCCGAATGTTGCGTGTACCGCGACACGCGCTCCCGCACCTGAGGCGTTCGCCCGGGCAGCACTGGGTCAAACGTGAGCGCCGGGTGGATCGTGTTGGGGACCGTAACGGCTCTCAAACGCTTATACGCTTCCAGGTTTGTGTTCAGGCCGTCCACCACCATTTCCCGCTCGGCGTCCGTGAACGAGAGGCCGGCCACGGCCTCCGCATGGGCGAGCATGTCCTTTGTGATCTTGCTGCCCTGATCCTGTGCGACGGTCCACAATGCCGTGGGGAGTGCCGTGCCGCCCAGTCCGAGCCCTGCGAAATAAGCCATGAACCCGCGTCGATCGAGTGCGTCGGAGTGCTGATCGCGATAGGTGGTGCGGTCGTTCGTCATGAGCGTGCCGTGGCAGAGGTCTTGGACCGGGGGCGCACAACCTTGAAGGGTGCGCCGCTCGAATGTCAGGCTGCAATCCGGCGCAGCACCTGCTCCAAACGCGCGCGCACGTCGCGTGCGATCGGCTCGATCCCGGTGTTCCCACTGAGCTCCAGTTGTTTGATGGGATCGATGGCGGCGACGACGCTGTGCGCTGGGTTGTCCGCCGCGTAGACGATCACGTTGCACGGGAGGAGCAGGCCAATGTCCCGTTCGGCCGAGAGCGCCTGATGCGCGAGCGGCGGGTTACAGGCGCCGAGGATCACGTAGGGGCGAAACTCAACGTCGAGCTTCGTCTTGAGTGTTGCTTTCACATCGATCTCGGTGAGAATCCCGAAACCGTCCTTGGCCAACTCCTCGCGAGCGCGCTCGACGGCCTGCTCGTAGGGGAGCGCTACGTCCACTGAGATTCCATATTGAAGCGCTTGCTGTGGCATGATCGGCTCTCCAGAATCGGACGCGAAACGAGCGTGATGCCTGCCCAGGTGGGCAGTGACGTCGAAAGATAGTCGGGCAGTTGTCCAGGATGCGATGAGCCACGCGTTGACCGAGCAGGTTTCCGTAGCTACAATTCCGCGGCCTCGCCGGCGGCGGGGCCAACTGATATATGGCCAAACGACTTCAGAAACAACGCGTTCTTCGGTTAACGGATTCGCTACGCAAGCGATTTCGTGGCGTGGCGTGGGCGGCCGGAGCCCTGCTGGCGACGACCCTCGTTGTGTCGGCGTGCGGTGGCGACTACCCCCAATCGACGCTCGACCCCTCAGCCGACTTCGGCGAACGGATCGACGCGCTGTACCGCACGATCTTCTGGTGGGCACTCGGGGTGTTCGTCGTGGTGGAAGCCGCGCTGCTCTTCGTCATCCTGCGCTACCGGGAGCGGCCGGGATTGGCCGAGCCGAAGCACGTGCACGGCAGCACGCTGCTCGAGGTCGCCTGGACCTTGGCGCCGGCGATCGTGCTCGTGTTCATCGCGGTCCCGACCATTCGTACCATCTTCGAGACGGACGGGACCCCGGATGCTGGGGCACTCGAGATCGAGGTGATCGGACACCAGTGGTGGTGGGAGTTCCGGTACCCCGAGTTCGGGATCACGACGGCCAACGAGATGCACGTGCCGCGCGGCCGTCCCGTGGCGCTGTCCATGACGTCCGCGGACGTGATTCACAGCTTCTGGGTGCCGAGGCTGGGTGGCAAGCGGGACGTCATCCCGCGGCGCACCACGCGCCTCGCCTTCACGCCGGACTCAGTGGGTGAGTTCCTGGGTCAGTGTGCCGAGTTCTGTGGCACCTCGCACGCCAACATGCGGTTCCGCTTCATGGTCGATGGAGAAGATGAGTTTGTGGCCTGGGTGGCGCAGCAACAGGCCCCGCCGGTCGCGGCAGAAGCCTTGACCGGCCTCGCGCGCGAAGGCGCGGAACTGTTCGCCAATCCGGCCAAGTTGTGCTTCGGTTGCCATATGGTCGACGGGGTATCGCCCGGGGTGTTGGGACCCAACCTGACCCACGTGGGGAGCCGGAGCATGATTGCTTCGGGCATCCTACCCAACACCAGGGAGGGCCTGGCACGCTGGATTCGTGATCCCGTAGGCGAGAAACCGGGCAGTCTCATGCCCAAGGTGCCGCTCACCGAACAGGAGATTGCGGCGCTGGTCGCGTATCTCCAGAGCCTGGAATAGGGACACGTCCGGTATGGCCACTTCGCTCGCGCATGACACGCCGCTGGCACGAGACTCCTTGATGGCCCGGATCTGGAGTTGGGTGACGACGACCGATCACAAACGGATCGGTGTCTTGTATGGGGTCACCGCATTCCTCTTGTTTCTACTGGGCGGTCTCGAGGCGCTATTCATTCGACTGCAGCTTGCGTCGTCGGGTAACACGCTTGTCAGTGCCGAAGCCTACAACGAACTCTTCACGATGCACGGCACAACCATGGTGTTCATGGCCGTGATGCCGTTGTCTGCCGCTTTTTTCAACTTCGTCATCCCGCTGCAGATTGGAGCCCGCGACGTCGCCTTTCCGCGGCTGAACGCGTTCAGCTACTGGGTGTTCCTCCTGGGGTCGCTCTTCATGAATGCCAGCTTCCTCGTGGGTGCGGCACCCAACGCGGGCTGGTTCGGCTACGCCAATCTGACGGCGACGCAGTACTCCCCGGGGCTGAACATCGACTTTTGGGTGTTGGGGCTTCAGATCCTCGGGATCGCGTCGATCGCAGCCGGGATCAACTTCATCGCAACCATCGTGAACATGCGAGCACCCGGGCTGCGCATGATGCGGCTCCCGGTCTTCACGTGGATGGCGCTGGTGACGCAGTTCATCATCGTCACCGCATTCCCGGTGATCACGGTCGCGCTCGTGTTCCTGATGTTCGACCGGTTCTTCGGCACGAACTTCTACTCCGTTGCGGCCGGCGGTGATGTGCTTCTCTGGCAGCACCTGTTTTGGCTGTTTGGACATCCGGAGGTGTACATCCTGATCCTACCAGCTATGGGCATCATTTCCGATGTCATTCCCACGTTTTCGCGCAAGCCGCTGTTCGGCTACGCCGTCGTGGTGTACTCGGGCCTGCTGATTGGGATCCTCGGGTGGGGTGTTTGGGCGCACCACATGTTCCAGGTCGGGCTTGGACCGGTTGCGGATTCGGTGTTCGCGGCGACCACGATGCTGATCGCGGTCCCAACGGGGGTCAAGATCTTCAATTGGATTGCCACCATGTGGGGTGGGAAGATCCGCTTCACGACCGCCATGCTATTCGCTGTCGGATTCATCGCGATGTTCATCATCGGCGGTCTGTCCGGCGTGATGCATTCGTCACCGCCAGCCGACCTGCAGCAGACCGACACGTACTTCGTGGTCGCCCACTTTCACTACGTGCTGTTCGGTGGTGCCATGCTTGGCATCTTCTCCGGTATCTACTACTGGTGGCCGAAAGTCACGGGGCGCCTGTTGAGTGAGCCGATCGGAAAGACGCACTTCTGGCTCACGATCATCGGCTCGAATCTGACCTTCTTCCCCATGCACTTCATCGGCCTGTTAGGCATGCCGCGGAGGATCTACACGTATGATGCCGCCCTTGGGCTCGACACCATGAACTTGGTAGCGACCGTTGGGGCTTTCATCATGGGGCTCGGCGCGCTGGTCTTCCTGTTCAATGTGTGGTATTCGCGTAAACGAGGTGCGGTCGCCGGTGACAACCCGTGGGGTGGTGCGACGCTGGAGTGGGCGATTCCCTCTCCGCCACCGGTGTACAATTTCACCGCGATCCCGGAGGTTCGGAGCCGCCTGCCGCTGTGGTCGAAAGACGGCATGACGCCGTTGCCCGAAACGCCCCGCGAGGACATCCACGTGCCGGGCGGTTCCTTCTGGCCGGTTCTTGCTGCGGTGGGCATCGTGCTCATGGCCATTGGGGCTCTCATCAAGGTGCTGCCGGTCGTGTTTGGTGGCGGAGTGCTGTTGATCGTGAGCGTCTACGCCTGGGCGTTCGAGCCCTTCGAGGTCTGATCATGTCCCACGCTGCAGCGCACTACACGAGCACGGGACTCGACACCCGCAAGATCGCCTTTTGGACGTTCATTGGGTCGGAGTGCCTGCTGTTTGGTGCGCTGATTTCGACCTATCTGGTCTACCAGGGGCAGAGCCTCAGTGGACCAACGACGCACGAAATTCTCAACATCCCGTTGACGTCAGTCAGCACGTTCGTGCTGCTCATGTCGAGTCTTGCGATGGTGCTGGCGTTAGCGGCTGTGACCAGGGGTGACACGCTCTGGTCGCGAGTGTGGATCTTGTCGACGGCCCTGCTTGGGACAGTGTTCCTCGGGTTCCAAGTGTACGAGTTTGTCACGTTCGTGCACGAGGGACTCACCCTTCAGGTCAACTTGTTCGGGTC
>JAOTWK010000563.1 GCA_029862935.1 Gemmatimonadota bacterium
CGGCATGGGCGAGATCTGCCGGGCCTACGAGGTCGGGTGTGCGGATCATCAACCGCCAGTTCATGGGTGCGTCAGCCTCGAACGCCTCGGCGGGTCCCGCATCGGACCAGTACTGGCCCTCGAGCTTCCCGATGACGTAGTCACCCTTGGCTGCGAACTTGTGCGTCATCTTGATGGTGAAGGCCGCACTGTAGAGCGCACCGACTTTCGCCTGGAATTCCTCACCGCCAGGTTTACCGCGCCCGGTGACGGCCAGGTACAGCGCCTCACCAACCGAGACCAGCGCCGGTGAGGTCGGGGCGACGTATTCGTCCTTGTGATCCTTGAACAGGTCGATCTTAGCCGGCGCAGCCGGCTTCACTCGGGGTTCGGTGCCCATAACCCTCCTCTCCTTGCGAGTTCTTTCTCTCAGGCCTCGCAGTCCGCGCCCGGGCCGGAAACGCGGTTGCAATGACACAGATAGCTGAGTCGGGAGAGCTGAAAGACATCCCACGCGCCCACACTATCGCCGCGCTGATTGACGAAGGCATAGGCGACCGGACACGCCGACTCCGCAATCTCGTCGTACATCGCGCGAATCGCCCCGAGGTTACCTGGGTCCGGGATGCGAAACAGCATGAGCTCGACATTCCCCGTTGGTCCGCGCCATACAATCGTGCCGCCGCTCTGCTCTTGGTTGCACCCGAACTGTCCGGCTCGCTTGCCGACCTCAGCGGCATACCGCTCGTCGGGCAGTTGCACGATCTCAGCCCATTTCTTCTGGTCTGCGACGCTAAGCGGATAGAACATGCGGTAGATGTCAGGTCTCACGGCTGGATCCTCGATCAGTGGGCGCGCTGGTCCTGGGAAAGAACGGGAAGAGACGAAGACACCACGTCTCCCAACTGTGCCGGGCCGCCAATCGAGACGGGAAAGGGGAGATCTCGCCGATACGCTGCTAGTCGGCGGCTGCCCTCCGATTCGGGGCCAACGTTTGCACATGCGTCAGCTTGCGCTCGAGTTCCTCAGCGGACAGCTCGAGTGCAATGGCGTCTTTCCCGGTGAGCCGCTTGATCGCCGCGCGCTGCTCTTCGGTGAGCTGGAGGGTGATCACGGGCCTGTCACCCATCGTGCTTCCCACCCTCGGACCATTCCTCCGGCGCGCCAGACCACACGAACCAGTGCGGTACGCCATTCTCTTCGATGATCCGCGTGGCCAGATCCAGGCGGCGTCCCTGGTAGCCGGTCTGGCGTCCAAGAGCCGATCGCTGCTGCGGAGAGAGCCCGGGCCGAAGGCGACCGAAAGCCTGGCACCCGTATCGATACTCGATCTGCTCGACGAGATGCGTCGTCATCGCGTTCCCCCTTCACACCTCTGGACTCGAGGAATTCAGAGTCCCCACCCATCCGCAAACATGCACTGCCCAGCGCACACCGCAAGAGCATTCCATAGCCGACTTGTCGACTCATTAATCACCGGCGACCAGCCGGATCGGCCACGACAACGAGGCAGCCCAAAAATGCCACTTGACTGAGCGTGCTGCCCGACCCAATGCTCTCAACTGGTTCGATTCGATCTAGATCTCGGAGGAGTGTTCTCGTGCGCCGACTGTTCTCACTCGCTGGACTGCTCCTGCTCCTAACCGGTTGCATCGATTCCGGCGTGGATTGTGAGTACTCGTGTACTCAGGACCAGGCCGTCTACCAGGATGGCGTCTCCGAATGCACCGATGCGGCGTGGACCCAATGCGAGTGCGTGTGTCCGTGACCGCGAAACAGAAACGCGCCCAGCCCAAGGGCTGGACGCGTTCTTTCCGTGACGCCATTGGGCGATCGGGAGACTGCTAGAAGGACCCTCCCAGTCCAAACGAAAACTGCAGGTCGTTCTGTGTCTCGGACTTCACGCCGAGCTGCTCGAACACGCTCGGGTTGTAGATGTAGTCATCGACAGACACGAACACGCCCAACACACCCAGGTTGACGCCCACCGTGCCGCCCACGACCCCGCCGATATCGTTGCGGGACTGGTCAGTGTACGCCGTTCCATTGTCATCCAGAACCGTCGTTGCGCCTCGGCCGACAACGCCGACACCACCGTTCAGGCCAAGTGCCAGAATGCTCGACGGTGGCAGCAGCCAGACGTTGAGCCGGCCCGTTCCAAACCACAGGTTGGTATTCTGAGCGGCATTCTGGGAGATCCCTGTCTCCGTGATGGTCGCCTGCAGCGTGCTTGGCACGTACGAGCCGGTGGCGGTGAGGCCCAACCGCGGACCGAAAGAGATCCCGATGCGGCCGCCGAGGGCGAGTCCCACCTTCTGACGGAACGCGATGGTGCTCCCGCCGCTGATCAGACTGTTGACCAGATCGTTGGTCGGCGCATAGACACCGACGGTCGGCGCAATTGACACTCCCTGCGCCTGCAGGGAGGGTGCAGTGAGAATGGCGACCATCCCCGCCGCGAGTAGGACGCCCGTCAGGCGTTGTCCAAGGGGCATCTTCGTTACCTCCGTCCAAGGGCTAGACGACGCGAAGTGCCATGGTACGTCTTGCGCGCACGGCGGGCCGTGAGGGGGGTCACAGTTCTAGGACGGACCATGGTACGAGACGGTCCAGGACGGTTTGGGACGGTCCGAGACGATCAGGGACGGATTGAAGGGATGTGATTCTTCGTCCTCCTCGACCGTCTTAGACCGTCTTAGACCGTCTTTCGCA
>JAOTWK010000564.1 GCA_029862935.1 Gemmatimonadota bacterium
CACCGCGCTTAGCGAAACCACCAAGACTGCGGCGGGCGGGGTGACGGCTTGAGTAAGACGACTTGGGTGTCGGAGGTTGACTCCCGACCATCTTGAACGAACCTTGAGAGACGGGCTGGGCGGCTTGTTGCTGAGGGGGATGAGTGCGTTTGCTGGTCATGGCGTGGAGGAATCTGTGGCGGTATCGGCGCCGCACCCTCGTCACGGTTGCGGCCATGACCCTGGCACTCTTGATCATGGTCCTCTACACGTCACTCGTCGAGGGCTATCTACGCGACCTCGAACGCAACATCGTTGATATCGAGCTGGGTGACATTCAAGTCGTCGCACCCGGTTACCGCAACAATCCTTCTATCTACAGGCGCATCGAGAATCCTGAGCAGCTGGTCGCACAGCTCCGCGACCGCGGGCTCCGCGCGTCCACGAGGCTCATCGGTGGTGGCTTGGGGGCAGCGGGTGAGTCATCGGCCGGCGTCATGCTCAAAGGCATCGATGTGGAGCAAGATGCGGCGGTGAGTGAGATCTCAGGACATCTGGCCAGCGGGCAGTGGCTCGATGCCACGGATCGGGCCGGTGTCGTCCTGGGGAACCGCCTGGCCAGGACCTTGGGGGTGGAGCCGGGTGACGAGCTCATACTGTTGGGGCAGGCTGCCGATGGCAGCATTGCCAACGATCTCTACACCGTTCGAGGTGTGCTCCGGAGTATCAGCGACGACGCAGACCGAGCTGGCGTCTTCATGACCGAACAGGCGTTCCGCTCGTTCTTTGTCATTCCCAACGGCGCGCACCTGATCATGGTCCGCCGACCGGCCGAGCGAGATCTCTCGGTCGCGGCGGCCGAAGTGCGTGAGATTGCCGTGGGGCTGAACGTCGAAACGTGGCGGGAACTCGCGCCGATCCTGGCGTCGTTCCTGGACTCGACGCGATCGCTCATCCTGATCGTATTTCTCGTCATCTACGTCGTCGTGGCGATCCTCATCATCAACGCCATGCTGATGAGCGTCTTTGAACGCATTCGGGAGCTGGGTGTGCTCAAGGCGCTCGGCGTCGGCCCGGGGCACGTGTTCACACTGGTCTTCATGGAGGGTGGGTTGCAGACGGGAATTGCGATCGTCGTGGCCCTGGTGCTCAGCGTGCCAGGACTCGCCTACCTCGCCGATCACGGACTGGACTTGAGCGGCCTTGGCGGGATGTCGTTCGCGGGCATGGCGATCGACCCGGTGTGGCGCGCCGTCGTGACACCGATGACGATCATCGGCCCCGTCGTCACGTTGGTGGTGATCGTCACGGTATCGGTACTCTATCCGGCGCTCAAGGCGGCCCGTATCAGTCCGGTCGCCGCGATGCGGTACCAGTAGGACTGGCGGACATGCGGGCGCGCGGGTCGAGCTTGGCCGTGATGGCATGGCGCAACTTGTGGCGCAACCGGCGCCGCACGCTGCTGACGCTGTCGTCCATCGCGTTCGGGGTGTTCCTCGCCGTCCTGTTCACCGCGATGCAGGATCGCAACTGGACCGACATGATCAACTTCGCCGCGCGCCTCGGTGCCGGACACGTGACGCTGCAGCACCCCGAGTATCTCGAAGCGCCAACGTTGTCCAAGACGGTGCAGGGGGTGAATGCCCTGAAACAGCTGGCACGTGCCGAACCGGGAGTGGCGCGGGCAGTCGAGCGCGTCGTTGGTCAAACGATGCTGAATACCGCGCGCGAGAGTCGCGGCGCCGGGTTCATCGCCATCGATCCACTCGCAGAAGATTCGACCACGTTCACGGTACTCGGCGCCGTGGTGACCGGTGCATCGTTCAGCACCAGCCGCGACAAGGGAATCATTCTGGGTGAGCGTCTGGCCGCGAACCTGGATGTGGGATTGGGCGACAAGATCGTCTACACGATGACCGACAGGACCGGCGAGATCGTGAGCGGCCTGGCCCGCGTCTCGGGCATCGTGCGAACGGGTGCGCCGAGCGTCGATGGGGGCTTGTGTCTCCTGCCTATCGATGCGGTGCGCGAGGTGCTTGGCTATGCGGCCGATGAAGCCACGCAGGTGGCCGTCTTCGTCCGGGACCAGCGCCATGCCGATCGTATTGCGAGCCAGCTGAACATCGAGTTGAGACCCGGTGTCGTGGCGCTTCCGTGGCACGAGATCCAACGAGAGCTGGCAGCGTTCATCGCCATCAAGGTCGGGGGCGCCCGGTTCATGGAGGCACTCATCGCCGTGCTCGTGGCGGCCGGGATCTTCAATACGCTGTTCGTCAGTGTGATGGAGCGGATGCGCGAGTTCGGCATCATGATGGCGATCGGGTGGAGTCCGGGCCGGCTGTTCCGCCTCGTCGTGCTCGAGAGCGCATGGCTCGGTGTGCTGGGGCTCGTGGGCGCGGTGCTGGTCACGGTGGTTCCGTACTGGTACCTGGCCACGAAGGGCATCGACGTATCGGGCCTCATGGGGGAGAACACTGCCGAGGTCTCGGGCATTGCGATGCCCACCACGTTCCGCGTGGGCATCTTTCCGGCCCACGCCGTGTTCATTGCCGTCGCCGCTCTCGTCGCCACGCTGTTGGCCGGCCTCTACCCGGCGTGGAAGGCGGGTCGCGTCGATCCGGTCGAAACCATCAAGCTCGTGTGAGGTTGCTCCATGGTCGCTGACGGGAACTCCGCGATCGTTGCGCTCAGTGACGTGACCAAGGTC
>JAOTWK010000565.1 GCA_029862935.1 Gemmatimonadota bacterium
GCGAGCGTTTCGCGATTCACTCGATCTTACCACGCGTGACCTGTTGGCGGGCTACGACATCCTCATGAGCCGCGGCGATCTCGACAGTGCGCTCGCGACGTTTGCGGCGATCGTTGATCGGAACCCGCAGGCAATCGATGCGTGGTTCATCCTCGGGTATTTGAAGGTCAATCTTGCTGGGCTGCTCCGGCAATCGCCGACAGCGGCGCGCATCGACTTTGAGCGCGCCTATGCGCTGGACCGCCACTATGCCGCCGTGCTGGCGCAGCTCGCACGGATCGCGTTCCTGAGCGACGACCAGACACGGGCGAAGCAGTTCGCGAGGGCGTACCTCTCCCTCGACAGCGTGTCGGCGGTCGCAGAAGTGCTGCGTATGGCCGACTCCGCCCTGGGATCGGGGGGCGCGCGGATCAGTCTCCTCGCGACGCTGCAGAATCGGCCCGCTCCCGTGCTGGAGTACGTAGCGCTCGGGTCAGGGGCTGTCGACCAGCCGTTCAACGATCGGGTCGCGGCGGAGACGGCCGCAGAGGAGCTGTGGAAGCAAGCCTCGACGCCGACTGAACGGGCGGTGGCCCTGAGGCTCTACCTGGCATTCCGGCTCGGATCGGCGCAGTACGCATCTGCCGATTCCCTGATGCGGTTCGCCCGGCGTACGACGGTACCGCGCGAGGAGCTCGACGCATGGCTCGTGCTTCCGGCCGTCACCATAGATGACACCCTCGGCACCGAGACCGAGCTCTCAGCTGCGGCCGGACGGCTGGCGGACCGGTCCGACGCAACGGCGTTGTGGCTCGCGGCACGCTGGTATCGCAAGCGCGAACCGGCACGATACCGCGCGGTGCTGCAACAATTGGAAACACTCCTCGGTGTCCGCCCCGACACAGTCCCGCTGGACCGCGCGCTACTGTTCGACCTTCGTGCAGGCGATGCGCTGGCTCGCGGCGATACGGCGAGGGCGCGCTCGTTATGGAATGACGCGACGTCACGCTACAGCATCGGCGAGGTCACCTTTGGGCTGGTGGGATCGCTGTGGCCGATCGAGCTGGTGCGGGCCCGTGTGGCGGCAGCTGCCGGCGACCACGACGGCGTGCTCAGGGCGGCGGAGCACTTCCGCTATATGGCGGGGTTCGTCGATCAAGTCGCGTGGCCCGTCATCTGGCCGCTCGCCATCGAGGCGCACCGCGCCGTCGGAGACCCGCTCAGCGGCCAGGCGGTCGCAGCCATGGTCGAACCGGTCTTCAGGGAAGCGAACGGCAGGGGGACCGACATCTACGATTCGGTGAGGGCGGCGAGGTAATTCTCTAAGACGGTCAAGACGGTCAGAGACGGTCTAAGATGGTCGTCTCTCCTGCCCCTTGCTGGAAGTGATCGATTGGGCGATGAGCGGCGATGATTGGGCGATGCTCTGCCGTCCTGCCGCCGACAAAGAGAGAGGCGCACCACTCGGCACGCCTCTCGTTGCGCAATCAACTCCGATCTGACGCGATCTAGATTCTAAACACCACTGTTATCGCAATCAGAACCAGCGGCTCCGACGTCTCGAGAAGGCCGAGTCCGGATGCCATGACGCTCCCTCCGGTGCCCACGATCTCTGCCACGGCTTCGAATGAGCCGAGCGTCTCGCCACCGTCTTCGTGCACGATGAGTGTGCCCTCGACGATGCGGATCGTGGCACCGTTGTCGAGCACGAACGATCTGGCCTCGCGATCGACTGACACGATGGTGCCTTCGAAATACTGCACACCCGGTGGCACGAGCATGAACGCAACCTTGCGCGCCACGATGGTGAGTGGATCAGTCGAGTCGATGACGCCAACCCCCGCGGCGAGGACCGTTTGCCCAGCCTTTAGCGCCTCCGCCACGGCCTCGAGGCTGCGAAGTGCTTGAACGTCGCCGTCGGCAAACCAGATAATGGTCCCGTCGACGACTCGAACGACTGTGCCGTCCTGCAGTGTGAACGTGTGTTCCGTGAGATCTACCGACTGGACCACGCCGTGGAACGCCGTCACATCGGGTGGTGCCAGCCAAAACACGATCTTGTGCGCTATGATCGTGCGGGTGTCTGCGGTCGAGACCACCGCGATAACTTCACCCACGCCCGCTGCGTAGACCGTCTTGCCATTTGCGAGCGCCTCGGCCACCGCCTCCAGTGAGCCGAGTTGGTGCACGTCGGCCGCTTCGAACAAGACCTCCGTGTCAGCGGTCACGCGTATACGGAGACCACCCTCGAGTGTCACGATGCTATCGGGGAGATCCACCTTCTCGACCACACCGCGGAAACCTTCCATCGGTGGCGGCCGCACGATGAAGGCAACCTTGAGCACCTCGAGCACGAGCGGCTCGTGCTGTTTGATGATGCCCACGCCGACGGCAATGATCGTCTCACCGGCGTCGAATGCCCTCGCGACCTCTTCGAGCGAGCCCAGTGTCTTGTGCCGATCCGTCTCCCCACGGAATTCGGAATCGGCGGTGATACGTAGCGTGGTGCCGCCCTCCAGTGTCACCGTACTGTCATCCAGATTTACGCCGGTGACGAGACCCTCGAACTCCTCCATCGGTGGTGGAGCGATCTCGAACACGATGGCGATCGCCACGAGCACCAACGGCTCCTTCTGGCGGACGATGCCGACACCAGCCGTCACCACTTTCTTGTCGGCCTCGAGGGCGCGTGCGACGGCCTC
>JAOTWK010000566.1 GCA_029862935.1 Gemmatimonadota bacterium
CTCTCGTGGCAGGACGGCTTCGAAGCGATGCGCCGGCAACATTGCCAAGTCAGTGAAGACGTCCGGGAATGTCGGCTGAACGTGGTCGAACCGCACGCGCACCGTCAGCGAGTCAAGCAAGGCGATTTCTCTGACTCCGGCGAGGTCGCGCGCGCGGGGGTAGGCAACCTCGGGATGACGCGCCATCGTGAGCGTCCAGACCACATCGACGGCACGAGTCGGAACACCGTCGTGCCACCGCACGTCCGACCGCAAATGGAAGACGAGCACCCTTCGGCCATCCTCCCATTCCCAGCTGGCGAGCCGCGGCACCGGCTCGAGCCGTGCATCGTAGCTCGCCAGGGTTTGGAGCAGCAGGTGCTTCTGCACGGCCTTGGCGAGCGGATGCACCGCGACCAGAGGATTGATGCTCTGCAGATCGGCGCCCGAGGCATAGAAAACGGTGGCATCCCTCCCCGGGCCTGCGGGTGGGCTGCACGCCACGCCCCACGCGAGCCACAGGGTTGACGCGAACAGCATCGGCGGGCGACTGTAGCGCATGCTTCGTCAGCTCGGCGGGCGGCTCGCGGCAGGAGCCGGCATCGTTTTGCTCGTGGTCACCCTCACGTTCTCCCTCATTAGCCTCGCACCAGGTGATCCCGCAAGGTTATGGGTGGGCCCGGGCGCTGGCGAGGCCGAGCTCGCAGCGGCCCGGCGGGCGCTGGACTTGGACCGTCCCCTCGCCGTCCGATATATGTCCTGGCTCGTCGACTTTGCGCGCGGCGACTGGGGAGCGAGTTTGGCGCAGCAGCGGCCCGTTACGCACGTCCTGTGGGACGCTCTTCCGCACACCCTTGTGCTGACCGGCGCGTCCCTGCTTCTCACGTACGTGGGAGGCATCGTCCTCGGCCTGCTCCAGGCGATCATGCGCCGCTCGGCGCTCGATACCGGTCTCACCGTGACGAGCCTGTTCGTGTACGGAATGCCGGCCTACTGGCTCGCAATCATGCTGGTCCTCGTGTTCTCGTACGGGGCGGCCAGGTTCGGTTGGCCCGAGTGGCTCCAGTTCCCTGCGTTGGGCGTGGCCGGGTTGGATGCCGACTTCCTGTCTCCATGGGATCGCGTGGTCGACCGCCTCCGGCATCTCGCGCTGCCACTCGCCACGCTCGGTGCCATCGGCATAGCGGGCACCGCACGGTTTGTGCGCGGCGCTGTGCTCGATGTGCGGGGCAGTGGCTTCGTGCGCACAGCCAGGGCCAAGGGTTTGGCGCCGGCGACGGTGGAGACTCGGCACGTCCTGCGCAACGGCCTGCTCCCGGTCATCACCCTACTGGGTCTGTCGCTCCCAGCCCTGGTCTCAGGAACGGTGTTTGTGGAAGTGGTCTTCGCATGGCCGGGGATGGGCCGGGTGATGGTCGCCGCCGTGGGGGCGCGGGACTATCCGGTCGTCATGGCCGCAACCGCCCTCTTCGCGGTGCTGGTCGTGCTTGGCAACCTCCTGGCCGATCTTCTGTACGCGGTGGCAGACCCGAGGCTCCGCCGAGGGCTCTCGTGACCAGCGTGCGCGCGCTCCTCAACGACTCGCGATCGGTGGTCGGCCTGGCCCTTCTCGCTGGTTTCGCCCTCTTCGGTGTCTTCGCCCCATTGCTGTCACCGGTGGACCCCCTGGCCCAAACCGACGTCGTCACCACACGCTTCCTGCCACCACTCAGCGTCGGTCAGGATGGCATTCGCCACCTCTTGGGGACCGACGCGCTCGGACGAGATCTCTTCACGAGGCTCGCGTACGGGGCGCGCATTTCTCTGGCGGTGGGCCTGCTGGCCGTGGCGGTCTCGTTGGCGGTTGGGGGGATGGTCGGCGTGATAGCGGCGATGATCGGCGGCCTCCCGGAGCGCGCGCTCATGGCCGTGACGGATGCGGCGCTGGCAATGCCGAGGATCGTGCTGCTGCTGGTACTCGTGACCATCTGGCAACAGTCGCTCCTCTTGGTGGTGCTGGTCCTCGGGTTCACCGGATGGATGGGTGTGGCCCGCTTGGCGAGAGCCGAGGTGCGTGGGCTCCTTGGCAGACCCTTCGTCGAGGCCGCCCGCGCATCCGGTCAAGGCGCGATGAGGCTCCTCATGCGCCACCTCCTCCCCAATGCGGCCACCCCCCTCATAGTGGCAGCAGCCCTCGGGGTGGGAAACGCGATCATGCTCGAGGCCGGCCTCTCGTTTCTCGGCCTCGGGATTCCCGCCCCGGCCCCGTCCTGGGGGAACATGATCGCGAACGGGCGTGACGCTCTGGTGAACGCGCCGTGGGTGGCGACGTTTCCGGGTCTTGCCGTGGCCGTCACGGTGGTCGCGTGCAACCTCCTGGGAGACGGATTGCGTGACGCGCTCGACCCGCAGAGCCGAGTGGCCTCGCGTGCTACTCCTCGTCGCCCAGTGGCAGGGTCGTCAGTCCTTCCCGCAACGCCGGATGCAGCCGCAGCAAGTACCAGCCCATGACCACGGCCGCCGCAAGGCTCACCACACCGATCTGCCACCATGCCCCACCGGCGAGGAGCGACTGGCCGAACAGCAGCAGCGCGGCGTAGATATGCGCTCCGACGAAGATCAGCACGAACAGGACCGCATACCGGAAGACAGGGTAACGCTCGGCCTTCGCCACGAGCCAGGAGGCAACGAAGCCTAGTGCCAAGAACGCCAGCA
>JAOTWK010000567.1 GCA_029862935.1 Gemmatimonadota bacterium
ATGATCTCGCTGGGATCGGCCTGTGATTCTCTGATCTCAGGCAGCCGCTCGCGCGTTACACCACCACGACAGCCTCGTACGGCAACAGACGGAGGGCGCCCCTCACCTCGTTGCCCTCGTTCACGCGCTGCGTGGACACCGCTATCCGGCCAGCGATTCCCGCGGTGTCGATGGAAAGCGGTGCAGCTGCGAAATTGATGGCGACGAGCACACGCTCGGATCCCTGGGAGCGTTCGAACACGAAGCACTCGGACGGAACCGGATCCACGGGCAGATACGACCCGGTTCTGAGCGCCGCCGAGCCCCGTCTGAGCGACAGCAGCCGGCGATATAGGTTGAGATGCGAGTCCGGATCCATGAGCTGGGATTGCACATTCCGCATGGCGCAGTCGGTCCCTACCGGCAGCCATAATTCCTGGGCCGACGTGAACCCGGCGGCAGGATCTGGCGACCACGGCATCGGCGTTCGGCAGCCGTCGCGACCCAGGCTCGGTTCGTTCACGCTCCAGGGATCCTGCTGCCTGTCCGGCGGAATCTCGGCTTCGCGCATGCCGAGCTCGTCGCCGTAGTACAGTGTCGGCGACCCGCGCAGCGTGAGGAGCAGCACCGCCGCCTGGCGGCTTCGGTGCTCTCCGAGCCGAGTGGCCAGCCGTTGGTCGTCGTGACTCCCGAGCACGTAGTTGGGCCACGCGCCCCCGGGCAGCGCAGCCTCGAGGCCGTCCACGACCCCTCGAACACCGGCCGCCGTCCAGGGCGCCTTCAAGAGCCCGAAGTTGGCCGGCATGTGCACTCCGTCGAGGTCCTCGCCGTAGTACGACGCCAATCGTTCCCAGTCGAAAACGTGCATCTCCGCCAGCGCCATCCGCGCCGGCTCATACTCATCCAGGAGCGCACGCATGTCGCGAAACACCTGATGCATGTCTGCGTGTCCCTGGTCATGCAAGTGCACTTGGGACTCGTACGCACCCAACGACTTGTGCATGTGCTGCAAGCCGTCGCGGTTCGGTGGATTATCTCGCTCGTCGGGGTCCTTCATCATGAAGAGCACCGCATCAAGGCGAAATCCGTCCACGTGGCGATCCAGCCAGAAGCGCATGACGTCGAACATCGCTGCTTTCACTGCCGGATCGCGCCAGTTCAGATCGGCCTGCTCCTTGAGGAAGGAGTGCAGGTAGCACTGACCCGTCCGATCGTCCAGCTCCCACGCTGAGCCACCAAATACGCTGAGCCAGTTGTTGGGCGGTGAGCCGTCTGGCTTCGGGTCGCGCCACACGTACCAGTCACGGCGAGGGTGTGCGCGTGAGCTCCGAGACTCGATGAACCACGGATGTTGATCGGACGAGTGGCTCGGTACGAAGTCGACGATCACCCTGAGACCGAGGTCGTGGGCGCGTGCCACGAGCCGATCGAACGTCGCGAGATCGCCGAACAGCGGATGCACGTCGCAATAGTCCGAGACGTCGTAGCCGAAGTCGGCCATCGGGGAAGGGTAGAAAGGCGTTATCCAGATCGCGTCGACACCGAGCGTGTCGCTCACGTAGTCCATCTTGTCGATGATCCCCTGCAGGTCACCAACACCGTTCCCACTCGTGTCCTTGAAGCTTCTGACGTAGACCTGATACACGACAGCGGTCTGCCACCATTCGTGTTGCTCGGGATCGGACAAGAGAACATTCTCCGTCAATGCGCCGGCCAGGCGACCGGGATAATGTGGATTCGTGCACCGGCGTAGGGGAAGGACCATATAGTTCATCCCTGTGCGCCATTACATCTGAATGTTAGAATCGAACCACTAATGTATCCAGCTGTGAGGAGTGCGTGAACTGGATCCGGGTCCTATGCGCCTCTCCCACTTTGCCTACCGACCAACCGGAGGCTGATTCAGCGCCCTCACCGCTGGCTCTGGGCATCGGATCAAACCCCACCCTGCCGACTAGTGACAAGTTCAACCATTAGAGGTGTCTGCGAATTGAGCGGGTTGTGCAGGCCCGCTGACCTTCGTATGTGTGCGCCACTACCGTGCCAAATCCAGGTGACGTCCTCGCCACCCTTTGGACTGAGTCCTATCTTGGTCTCCATGTCCGAGGAGGTTTCCCGACTCTTGACTGCCCTCGCTAACCGCCACCGCATCGAGCGCGACATAGGGCACGGTGGGATGCCCGGCGCCCATCGGATCCTCGCCAACCTGGTATTGCTCGGCGCAGACTGACGCATGCAACTCACCTCCATCGATTGGGCGATCGTAGCCGTTTACGGGGGCGTTACGCTCGTCCTCGGCCTCTGGTTCACGCGCCGAGCGGGACAGAGCCTCGAGGAGTACTTCGTGGCCGGGCGCTCGCTCCCGTGGTGGTTGGCGGGGACCTCAATCGCCGCCACCTTCTTTGCCACCGACGCTCCACTCGCCACGGCGGCGCTCGTGCGCACGCGCGGGGTGTTCGGGAACTGGCTCTGGTGGTACGAAGCAGCAGGCTTCCTGTTTTTGGTCTTCTTCTACGCCAAGCTCTGGCGGCGGGCTGAGATCCTGACTGACGCGGAGTTCGTGGAGCTGCGCTATTCGGGCCGCCCCGCCACCGTGCTGCGCGGCTTCTCGGCCATCTTCAACGGCGTCTTGAGGAACGCCGTCGTGATGGGCTGGGTCATGCTGGCCATGGTGAAGTTCACCCGCGTGTTAC
>JAOTWK010000066.1 GCA_029862935.1 Gemmatimonadota bacterium
GCGGAACGTGGCGTCCCGCTCTCTTGTCCCGTCGAGCCCTCGGGGTCGGACGTGTGCACCAAGCTGCATCGCCAAAGAAAAATGAGCAAAAGTGTGCACCAGGATACCGCAGATACCCCCGCGGGTCCAGTGCTCTCGTTCCCCGCAGGCCCACATCACGGTTCGCGGCGACCGCCGACCACCAATCCGGCAATGCCGATCACCGTTGCCAGGAGCCCCACCCCACCGAGACTCACCAGCACCCACCACATGCCAGCGCCCGCGCCAACACCGGCGAACCGCTGCACGAGGACCAGTACGAACGCCGCGGTGAGCAACATGACGCCGAGGCGGAACATCCACATCCACTTGAGCCGTCGTGCGAAACGCGCCAGAGGAAAGCCGCATTCGGGGCAAACTTCTCCCGATGGAGGGCGCCAGACGAATGACCACCGTCCGCCCGGTTTGGCGGCTGCCTCTCCGGCGGACTCACCCATGTCGGGCAGGATTGGCGTCACGAATCCACCACATCCAGGGCACTTGACGCCTGTGATTCTCGCACTGATTCGCTCGCTGATTCGCATTATGCCTCTTGCTCCCTCACTGACTCCGTCTCACCCCACGGCGGCAATACCTTGACGAGCGCCCAGAGGATGACGAAGGGCAGCATCAACAGACCGATGGTCATCATGAGTCCCTCGAGACCGAACACATCGACTTTGTAGACTGTGAGTCCCTTCAGGCTCTTCGAGAACAACTGACCGCCGATCACGACGTTCCAGCGGATGCTGAAGATCCCGATCTGGATCAACACAGCGGCAACGAGATACACCAGCTGCCGCAGCTCGGGTGGCAGCCTGAGGAACCCCTGCTTGCGGAGCCCCGGAGACACCAGCGCCAGGGTGATCAGCGGGATCACCGTGCCGAGCAGAATCTGCAGCACAATGAGACTGAGGAAGAGCCGATTCTCGATCATCTGTGAGAGAATCTCGATCGATTCCTCCGCCTCGTAGAGCCGGTGGATGAAATCCAACATCTCGAGCGAAAAGTCCACGATGAGCGCGTAGAACAAGAACTGCGCAAGCTTGTCCAGGCACCTCATGTCGATCTTCCGCCAGCGGAACATCGTCGTGATCATGTACAACACGAGCACCAGCGCGATCCCGGACACCATGGCCGAAAACAGAAACACGACCGGCATCAACACGCTGCTCCACCATGGATTGGCTTTGATGGACCCGAAGATGAATCCGACGTATCCGTGCAGCAGAAACGCCGATGGAATCCCGATGACCGTGATCCATCGCCCGGCGGAGTCGTCGAACTTGAGCGACCGTTCGGAGAGGTCGGTGGCGCCGAGGGTGAGCGCATAGTGCAGCCACCGCATGAATCCCCGCTCTTGCCGCGCCCACAGCACCAAGTCCTTGCGGTAGTCGAACCAGATCTCCAGCAACAAGACGACGGCCAGATACCACGCGTACACAAAGCCGAACATCGCCATCGCCGACTGCCGGTTCGGCGTGAGAAAAATCTCGTAGGAGCGCTCCGGGTGCCCGAGGTGGGCCAGCAGCGGAAGGGGCGCCACGAGTAGGAAGGCAAGGGCCGTGAGCATCGATAGGCGGTAGGTCGGCTCCACCTCCTTCACATTGAAGACCCGCTCGAGCGAAGCGAGGATGAACGCGCCGGCCACGAGCCCCGTGAGGTACGGATAGAGCACCACCAGAAGACCCCACTGGAGCTCGAACTCGTTCGGATAGATGTACCCTTGCACTGACTAACTCACCTCGGCGTCCAAGTTCGCGTAGTACATCTTGGGTCTCGTATTGAGATGCGGCTTGAGCACCTGGAGATCGTTGAACCGCCGGAACCGCGCGAGTGGTGTCGCGCGATTCGTTAGCTCACCGAATATCCGCGCCCCGGTGGGACAGACTTCGACGCAGGCCGGTACCTTCCCCTTGACCACGCGGTGGTAACAGAACGTGCACTTGCCTGCGACGTGTCGTTCTGGATGCATGTAGCGGGCGCCATAGGGACACGCCTGAATGCAGTAGCGGCACCCAATGCAGTATTCCTCGTCGACGAGGATCACGCCGTCTTCCGTGATGAACGTGGCCCCGACCGGGCAAACTTGCACGCACGGTGGACTGTCGCAGTGATTGCACAACTTCGGGACGAAGAACGTGCGGCGGACCTGCGCCGGATTCTCGATCCGGCCGAACCCGTCGATGCCGCCGTTCGGGCTATCGACTTCGACTTCGCCGTCCTCGCGAATGATGTAGCGTTCGATCCACGTGTTGAAGTAATGCGGCTCCTGGGGAACATCGTTCTCGGCTTTGCATGCCACCACGCAGCGCGCACAGCCGATGCACTTCTGTGGGTCGAGCCCCATGCCGTACAGGTGTTCGGAGGGATCATACGCGCGCGACGTCCCCTGGGCTGGGAGCCGCACGATCCCAAGGAGCAGTGGCGCGCCGGCGCAGCATACACCGAGTATGTCGTTGAGGAACTCGCGTCGGTCCACCGAACCTGACGGGGACGGGGGGTGGCCCGACTGATCAGCGGAGTCGGCCATCACCGGGCCTCCGGATAATGGGGATAGTGGCATTGCCAGCACACGTACGGTTCGCCGTGGTTGCGCAAGTCGATTTGGGGGATGCCGGCAAGGCCTCCGGCGTGGCACGTCCCGCAGAACGCGCGTGCCGTCGGCTTGGTGGGCCGGACGGCCCGCGGATTCATGCGGTGTTCATCCGGCGCTTCGTGGCACGTCGAGCACGGGAGCGCGGCGTGATGCGACACCGTGAGTTGGCTCGCGATCTGCCCATGGCAGGCGCTGCACGATGTCGGTGGGACCGGCGTCTCCGGTGCGTGGGGCTGGTGACATCTCATGCACGGTACGCGCGGGTTGTGCATGACGGAGTCGATCTGCGGAAACCCAGTCGGCCGGGACGGATTGTATGCGTGACACAGCACACACAGCCCGCGGTTCTGCGCAACGACCGGCTTCACATCCATTGGCGCCGCGACATGGCGGGCAGCGGGCTCATGGCACACTTCGCACGACACGTTTCGGTGGTTGCCGTCGAGGCGGGTCTCGGCCACGTCGGAGTGGCACAGAGCACACTCGTGATGGCCCGCGTACCGCTGTTCGCGAGCGGAGATCGAATCAACGGCTGCCGCCCGGTAGTGGCCCCGGTCCCCAAACGTCTCGGGGACCAAGAGGCCTCGGGCTACTACGAGCCCGATCACCGCTACGGCGAACACCGCGAGGAGGCGCGGGACCTGATGCGGCATGGGGAAATCCGCTCGCGTTCGAGCCATGATCTGCCGATACGTCCGTACCGACCAATGGGATACGGTGGGGCACCCACGTCGCAGACTTCATGAAGCTTCCGTGAAGGGCGGTTCATGACGGTATACTTGAACCGAGAGAACAGGGGGTCATACGGCAGTGTCGATGCGCAGTCGGTTCGGAGTGTCCACGGTCGTGGCACCGCTCGCCGTCACGGTGGAGAACGGGGCAGTGGTGTCGATCGAGCTGAATGCCAAGTGCGAGCGGCGCCCGCGGACTGCCGTAGAGCGTCAGGTCGCCAGCGAGCTCCGCGAATACTCGACGGGGGCCCGCACGGCGTTCACGTTTCGCACGGCTCCCCACGGCACCACGTTCGACCACGCGGTGTGGGACGCGGTCGCGGCAGTTCCCTACGGCGCGACGGCGACCTATGGCGAGATCGCGCGGCGCATCGGGAAGCCCGCCGCGGCACGTGCCGTGGGCACCGCCAACGGCCGCAACCCGGTGCCCATCGTCATCCCCTGTCATCGCGTCGTCGCGACCGGCGGCAAGCTGGGTGGCTACGGCGGAGGTCTGCCTCTCAAGCGTCGGTTGCTGGACCTCGAAGGGCGCGCAAAGCCGACGACCGGTCTGGCCCTGCTTGCCCTGACCCTGGTGACGCTCGTGTCCACCGTGTCCTGCGCCGACCCTACGCGACCGCGCTTCGGTCCTGATCCCTCGGCAGCCGACACCTTTCCGCCGACCATCACGTTTCTAGCGCCACCACCGGACGACACGATCCTGTCGGTCGGCCAAAACGTGCTGGTGCAAGTGCGCGTGTCCGACACCTCTCCGATCCAGTCCATCGCGGCCGGCGTGCTCGGCGTCTTCACGTTCTCGTATCCGTCGATCTTTCCCGACGATACGGTAACGGTCACGGGATACCAGATTTCGGTCCCTCCTGTCGTTCCGACGGGCCAGATCGTGTTGCGCGTGGTCGCGACCGACACCCTCTTCAACCGCTCGTCGGCAGACCGTGCCTTTGTCATCCAGTGAGTTGAGCGCCGTGCAAGCCCCGGGTGGCGACGACCCCGTGCGCGTGCAGGAGCTCACGGTCCGGAATTTTCGCAACCTGGCGTCACTCGACGTGGAGTTGCCCGGTGACGGAGCCGTCATCATCGGTGCCAATGGGCACGGCAAGACGAATTTCCTGGAGGCGATCTACTATCTGGTGCTGTTTCGCTCGCTCCGGGGAGCCAAAGACCGGGAGCTCGTGCGTTTCGGAGAGGCCGGGTTCTTTCTTGCCGGGCGTGCGATGCAACGCGTCGCGGTGGGCTACGAAGTGCACGGCCGTCGCAAGAAGGTCACGGTCGATCACGGCGAGGTGAAGAAACTGTCCGATGGTGTCGGACTCATCACGGCGGTAGCGTTCGCGCCGGCCGACCAGGCGCTCGTGGCGGGTGGGCCTGCCGGGCGACGACGCTACCTCGACATTCTGCTCTCGCTCAGCGTGTCAGGCTACCTGGGCGCCCTCACCACTATGCGCCAATCGCTCAAACAACGAAACGCTGCGCTGCGCCAAGGGCGCGAAGACGCTGCGCGCGCGTTCGATCACCCGTTCGCCACGAGCGCGGCAGTCGTGGCGGCGGCACGCCGTCGCTGGGTGATGCGATGGGCTGCTCAGTACCAGGAGACGTGTGCCGCACTGGGTGAACTGGGTGACGCGACGCTCGACTACGCGCCCGATCATCATCGTGCGGACGATGCAGCGCAACGCATTCGCGAAGCGCTCGATGCTGCACGCCCGCGCGACGTGCGCCGCGGTGTGACGACGGTGGGACCCCACCGGGACGACGTCACGTTGATGCTGAACGGTAGGGCTCTACGACTCTACGGGTCCGCGGGACAGCAACGCACCGCGGCCGTGGCCCTCCGACTCTTGGAGGCCGAGACCCTGCGTCAGGCGCGGGGTGCCGCGCCCATCGCGCTGTACGACGACGTGTTCGCCGAGTTGGACACGGGTCGGCAGGAACGTCTGCTGGCGCTCATTCGAGAGACGCTGCCGGGACAGGCCATCATCACCGCACCGCGTGACGACGAAATCCCGGCGGCACTCCTCGACCGGCCCCGCTGGCGCATCGCGGAGGGACGTCTTGCGCAATAAAGGCAACGGCGGCAGCGAACCCCTGGGCGACGCACTTGCCGGTTACATCAAACGTGCCGGTCTCAAGCGGCGGTTGGATCAGGCAAGTGTGATCCCGGAGTGGGCTGACCTCGTGGGTCCGCAGATCGCCGCCGTCACCACCCCACACTACGTCTCGCAGGACGGCGTGTTGGTGGTGAGCGTGTCGTCATCCGCGTGGATGCAGGAACTCCAACTCATGTCGCCGGAGATTCTCAAGAAGCTGGGGAAACGGGGGAAGAAGATTAAGCGGATCGTGTGGAGGGGGGAGTGATTGGGACGGCGGCAGGGACGGAAACGGCGGCAGATATAGAGACGGCGGCAGGGCGGCAGGAAATGCGATGAGGCGCAGTGTTCTGGTAACGTCAGACATCAGGCACACACGCAGATTGATGCGTGAATCGCCACCGAAGGCTTCGGACATGGCAGTCTGCGCGCGAGCTTGTTCGGCTGATCTACAAGGTCACCGAGGCGCTTCCCGTTGAAGAGAAATACGTTGCCAGCGCTCAGCTACGGCGGGCGGCGTGGTCGGTGGTCAACAACATCGCCGAGGGAAACGGGAAACTCGGACGCGCCGAGATGCGGCGGTTCTTCGACACGGCCCTTGGCAGTCTCGCTGAGATCGACTCGATGCTTGCGACGCTGGCCCATCTCTATCCCCTCGAATCCAACATCACCACCGGTTTTGAACAGCTTCGTCGGGACATAAATCGAGGCGTCTTCACGATGCTGAAGCAGAGCCGAAAGGGCCCCTGACTCACTTCCGGTGGGCTCCAACCGCGCTGCCGCGCTGCGGCCGTTTCAGTTCCTGCCGCCCTGCCGCCGTTTCAGTTCCTGCCCCCCTTGCCGCTGTCCCTAAGACCTTGCCCTCCAAAAGCTTAGAACGCCCCACCCCAATTGCCTTCCCCCCCTCGACTGGCTATATTGGATAGACCTCTGCGGGGGTCATATGGCCCCCATTTTTTTGTATCGCCCACACGGACAACCATGGCAAATCCACAATCAGGCGACGCGTATAGTTCGGACTCGATTCAAGTCCTCAAGGGCCTCGAGGCCGTGCGCCGGCGACCCGGCATGTACATCGGCTCGACTGCGGCACGAGGGCTCCATCACCTCGTCTACGAAGTGCTCGACAACGCGATCGACGAGGCGATGGCGGGCTATTGCGACAAGATCGAGCTCATGCTCCACACCAACGGTTCGGTCACGGTTATCGACAACGGCCGTGGCATTCCGGTGGATCTTCACAAGACGGAGCAGAAACCCGGCCTGGAAGTGGCGATGACGATGCTGCACGCCGGCGGGAAGTTCGACAAGAGCAGCTACAAGGTGTCGGGCGGCCTGCATGGAGTCGGCGTGTCCGTGGTCAACGCCCTGTCCGAGCAGCTCGACGTGTGGGTGTGGCGCGACGGCAAAGAACATCACATGGCCTTCGAGCGTGGCAAGACGGTGCAAGGTCTCGACGTGACGGGCAAGACCAAGCGAACCGGCACCAAGGTCACCTTTACCGCCGACCCGCAGATCTTCAGCGAACGGGTGTTCGATCTCGGCACGATCGTGAATCGGCTGCGAGAGTTGGCGTTCCTCAACTCTGGAATCAACCTCGTGCTCACCGATGAGCGCGAAGAGGAGAAGACGACCGAGTCATTCCTTTATAAGAAGGGCATCTCGGAGTTCGTCGAGTTCCTCCGTGGAAATCGAAAGCCGCTTCACCCCAAACCGTTCCACGTCACGACGTCGAAGGACGACGTCGAAATCGACATCGCGATTCAGTGGGACAGCGGCTACCAAGAGAACACCTTCACGTTCGTCAACAACATCAACACGCACGAAGGCGGTACCCACCTCACCGGCTTCAAAGCGGCGCTCACCCGCTGCGTCAACGAGGTCGCCAAGAACAAGGGGATGTTCAAGAAGGACACCATCTCCTTGAGTGGCGACGACGTGCGCGAAGGGTTGACGGCCGTGCTGCACGTCAAGGTCAAGGAACCCCAGTTCGAGGGACAGACCAAGACGAAGCTCGGGAACTCCGAGGTCGAGGGTGTCGTCAAAACCGTCGTCTACGAGCACCTCGGCAATTGGCTGATGGAGACGCCGTCGGCCGCGCGGGCCGTGATCGACAAGGCGTTGAGCGCGGCGCGTGCGCGAGAAGCGGCACGCAAGGCACGCGAACTGGTCCGCAAGAAGAGCGCGCTCGAGAGCGGCGTGCTCCCCGGCAAGTTGGCCGACTGCTCACTCACGGACCCGACCATGTGCGAGCTGTACATCGTCGAGGGCGATAGCGCCGGCGGATCGGCCAAGCAGGGCCGCGACCGCTCGTTCCAAGCGATCCTGCCGCTCAGGGGCAAGATCCTCAACGTGCAGAAGGCCCGCGTCGACAAGGTACTGTCCAATGAGGAGATCCGCGCCATCGTCACGGCGGTCGGTACCGGCTTTGGCGAAGACGAGTTCAGACTCGACGAGGCGCGCTACCACAAGATCATCATTATGACTGACGCCGACGTCGACGGCGCGCACATCCGCACCCTGCTGCTCACGTTCTTCTATAAGGAGATGCGGCCGCTCATCGAGGCGGGCTACATCTACATCGCGCAGCCGCCGCTCTACCGGGTCGCCAAGGGCAAAGAAGAGTTCTACGCCTACGACGACAACGAGCGCGACGGCTACGTCAAACGGCTCACCAACGGGGCGAGCGCCAAAGGCACCATCGGTATCCAGCGCTACAAGGGTCTCGGTGAGATGAACCCGGACCAACTCTGGCGGACGACCATGGACCCGGCGACCCGCACCGTGCTCCGCGTCGAGCTCGAGGACGCGGTCGACGCCGCCCAACTGTTCGAAACCCTCATGGGCGACGAGGTCGAGCCCCGCCGCGCCTTCATCGAGGCCAATGCCAAGTACGTGAAGAATCTGGATGTGTAGGGAGGAGGGGGAGTAGGGCAGCGGGACAGGAGAAGCAGTAGACGACTCTGACGACTGAGGCGACGTGGACGACTACGGAGCCCGGCAGTCGTCTGGGTCGTCGTTGTCGTCACAGTTGTCATGACCATCTTTGACCATCCCGTCCGTCCCATGTCATTCGCCCCCCCTTGACACATATTAACATAGCTATTAATCTATGTCTTATGCCGCGCTTACAACTGGTGCGCTCCATCAAGCCGACGGTCCTGGCTCGGGCAGCCGAAGTCATCAAGCTGCTGGGACACCCAGAGCGATTGAAGATCGTGGAGGTGCTCGAGCGGCGTGAGGCGACGGTCGGTGAGATCCAGGACGCGGTGGATTTGCCCCAGGCCATCGTCTCACAGCATCTGGCAAAGATGCGTGGCTGTGACATCGTATCGGCGCGACGCGAGGGAAACCATGTGTACTATCGGATCATGGAGCCAAAGGTGCACCACATTCTGCGTTGCATCCGCTCCTGTGACATGTAACGTCCTCTTTTTTTGATCTCTAACATATGAAAATAGCTATACTACTATTAATTGCCGGTCTGCAGGGAACCACACCGGACACGACATACCTGTCCATCGAGACGGCCATCGAACGCGCGCTCGAGGCGAACCCGGCACTGCGTGCCGCGCGGGCCACCGCCGACGCAGCCGGCGCCCTCCCGACTCAGGCAAGCCAGGCATTCTTGCCAACTATTGATCTCGGGTTGACCGGCGTCCGGACCAACGATCCCGTCGCGGTCTTTGGCCTCAAGCTGCGCCAGGCCACGTTTGCCATGTCCGATTTCGACATCGGCGCGTTGAACAACCCGAATCCGTCGGGTGGATGGGACGCGGCTGTCACGGTGCAAATGCCCATCTTGGCACCGGAAGGGCTGTTCGGGTTCGCGGCGGCACGGAAGGCCGCGCGGGCCCAGAGCGCTGCGGCAAGCCGGGCAGCTGGGGCAAGCCAATTCCTGGTTATTCGGGCGTATTGGGACGCGCAGCTCGCGGCCCGGCAGGTGGAGGCGCTCGACAGCGCCCTCACGGCGGTACGCGCCCACCGCCGTCGCGCACAGGCAATGCGTGAGCAAGGGCTGGTCACCGGACTGGATGAGCGGCTCGCCGGATTGAAGGCATCCGAGCTCGAAGTACAGCGGTTGGCGACGGCGGCGCTCGCGGCCAACGCGGTGGGCGTCGTTCGAGCCATGCTGGTGCTCCCCGAAGGTGACGTCATTGTGCTGACCGACTCGCTTCGCCTGGCCGCGCCGGGAGGAACGTGTGCCGCCGCCGACGCGACATGCGTCATCGATCAACGGGGCGACCTCGAAGCGTTCCGCCTCGGGGAGGCCGCTGCCCGTCTTGGTGTCAAACGCGCCTGGGCCTCGCAACTCCCTGCCGTCGCAGTGTTCGGGACGCTCGCACACCGGACCGCGAGCGCACCGTTCAGCGCCGGAAGTGGTGATTGGACCGTCGGCGTCGGGGTCACTTGGCCGATCCTCCGCGGGTTGGCCGGTGTCGGCGCCGTGCGCGCGGCCAAAGCCGAACATCGTGCGGCCTCGGCGCGCCGTGAGGCTGCCGAGCGGCAGGCGGCACTCGAGATCACGCAAGCCAGCGACATGCTAGAGGCCGCGCGGCAGCGTGTCGACGTCGCAGCACGGGCCGAAGTGGAGGCCCGGGAAGCCTTGGAGCAGGCGCGCCTCCGCTACCGCACCGGTGCAGCCCCCATCACCGAACTGCTCGACGTCCAAGCGGCAACGACCACTACAACCCTGCATTACCTCGCGGCGCGCCGCGATCTGTTTGTCGCCAGCGCCGCCCTGGACCTCGCATATGGAGTGAATGATCAATGATTCGTCGTCTCCCGCTCGTCATCCTTTCCGCTGCGGCACTCGCGTGCGGCGGCGAGTCTCACGAAGCCACCCCGCCGCGAGCGATCCCGCCCAACACGTTGACCGTGCAGGCTGAATCGCTCACGGCGACAATGCCCGTGGAGGGCACGGTCGTCGCCCGTCAGCGCGCCGAGGTGACCACGCGGATGATGGCACGGATTACGAGCCTTCCTGTGGACGTGGGGACGCGTGTCCGTCAGGGCCACGTACTGGTCCGACTCGGCTCGGACGACATTGCGGCCAATCGTGCCAAGGTCGACGCGGCCGTGGCAGCGGCCACCGCCGCTCGGGACGAGGCCGCAAGGCATGCTGCCCGGATGGACACGCTGCTCGCTCAGGACGCCGTCGCGCAGGTCCAGCGGGACCAGGCTCGCCTCCAGCTCACGCAGGCCGCATCGCAGCTGCAGTTGGCCGAGGCGTCGAGGCGGGAGGTGGACGCCGCCGCCAGCTACGCGACCATTCGGGCGCCGTTCAATGGCGTGGTGGTCGCACGGTACCACGATGTGGGTGACGTCGCGTCGCCAGGCATGTCGATCGTCGTTGTCGAGTCGGAAGGCCCACGTGACGCCGTCCTCGCCGTACCGCCCGACGTGGCAACCGGGCTCGCCGTCGGCCACACCATCCGTGTGCGTGCCGCCGACGGTGGCGTGATCGAGGCGCCAGTGCGGGCCATTGCGGGCGGCGCAGATCCCTGGACACGCACGGTCGAGGTCAAAGCCGAACTACCCGCGGACTGGTCCACCGGGATTTCTGTAACCGCGTTCGTGCCGACCGGCACCTTCCAGGGAGTTGCCATTCCGGCGTCCGCCGTGCTGCGGCGGGGGGCGCTCACCGGGGTGCGGGTGGTCACTGCCGACGGGGTCGTCGTTCGGTGGGTCCGGTTGGGCCGCAGCGTCGACGGTGACAATCGTGTGCACGTCTTGAGCGGTCTCGAGAGTGGCGACCGGATCGTGCTATGAAGACGGGTCCGTCCGGCGCTATTGCGCAACGCTTTCTCAACTCGAAGCTGACGCCGCTCCTCACGGCGTTCGCGCTGGTGGTCGGCATCGGGGCGGTGATGTCGACACCTCGGGAGGAAGAGCCGCAGATCCGCGTCCCGATGATTGACGTCGCGGTCGGCTTGCCGGGTGCGAGCCCGCGCGAGGTCGAGCGCCGCCTGGTCGAGCCACTCGAGCGAGCGATCTGGGAAGTCCGCGATGTGGACTACGTGTACAGTGCCGCCCAGTCGGACGGCGCGATGGTGACGGCGCGTTTCAAAGTAGGGACTGAACCAGAAATCGCGCTCACCAGGCTGTACGGCAAACTCATGGCGAACATGGACAAGGTGCCGCATGGGGCGACACCGCCGTTCGTGACACTCCACGGCATCAACGAGGTTCCCATTCTCACGCTCACGCTCTCGGGCGGGAGTGACGCCGGTGACGGCTATCTGCTGCGCCAACAGGCTGTCGAACTAGCAGCCGAACTCAAGCGCATTCCGGACGTGGCCGAGACA
>JAOTWK010000568.1 GCA_029862935.1 Gemmatimonadota bacterium
CTGGAATACGACCCGCACGAGTATTCGATCCTGTTGGGGCCGATTCGCTCGGACCGCGCAGACGCGGTCTACGGTTCTCGCTTTCAGTCGGGCCCGCGACGCGTGTTGTACTTCTGGCACTCGGTGGGCAATCGGTTTCTGACACTTCTGTCCAACATGTTCACTGACCTGAACCTGAGCGATATGGAAACGTGCTACAAGATGGTGCGGGCTGATCTCATGAAGTCGCTGCCTCTCGTCTCGAGCCGGTTCGGGATCGAGCCAGAGCTTACGGCGCGCCTCGCGGCGGCCGGCGCTCGCATCTGGGAGGTGCCCATCTCATACAGCGGCCGTACGTATGCCGAAGGAAAGAAGATCAATTGGCGCGACGGCCTGGCCGCGCTCTGGCACATCACACGCTTCAATCTGTTTCCGCCCCGCCCAAAACGATCGTGACACGCGGGCTCACCCGATGGTTGTGGGTGGCGATCGCCACAGCCCTCGTTGTGTTGCCACTCCCTCCGCTCGCCGTGTGGAGCGGTGCGCCGGACCAAGGTCCCGGCTGGGCGCCGCACATGGTGTCGTGGGGCATCGGGATCTTCGTGGTCGTCGTCCTCGCCATCGTCGCGGGACGGCTGGCAACGCGTGGCCCGGATCGACTCCTGCCGCGGATCAACATCGACGACCGTTGGTACGTCGGCGGGCTCGCCTTGCTCGTGACCGTCGCATCGGCCGTGGCCTCGTCGATGGTCTTCGCACGGAATCCGCATCTCGTCGACGAGATGGCGCAGCTGCTCCACGCGCGGGCCTTTGCGGCCGGACGGTTGGCGCTCCCGGTACCGGAGCCCGCTGCAGCGTTCGTCACGGCGCACACATGGGTTACTGAAGCCGGATGGATCTCGCAGTATCCGCCAGGGCACACAGTCCTGCTCACCCTCGGCCTGTTGGCTCGCGCGGAATGGTTAGTTGGCCCGCTCTTGAGCGGGGTCGGCGCCATTGCGGTGTTCTTCGTGGCGCGCGGGCTGTTCGGGCGCCAGGTCGCACGAGCGGCCGTCTTTCTGTGGGCTGCATCCGCGTGGGTCGTGTTCATGTCGGCCAGCTACATGAACCACGTGGGTGCGGTGACGTTCGCCCTCGTGGGATGGGCCTGCATTTGGGGACCGCGGCAGGTAAAGGGCTGGCAACTCTTCTTGGGGGGGGTGGCCCTGGCGTGCGCCACGGCCACGCGACCGCTCGACGGGGTTGCGGCTGCGCTTCCAGTGCTCGTGTGGATGGCACGCAGGAGATGGAGCACGATTGGATGGTTCGCGCTGGGTGGCGTGCCCGTGGCGCTTGCGTGGGGCTACGTGAACTGGCGCCTGCATGGCAGCCCGGCCACCCTGGGCTACTCGGTGCTGTACGGCAAGGAGCATGGTCTCGGATTCCACATCGATCCTTGGGGCAGACCCTTCACGCCTGCCGTGGCACTATCGAACGCAGCCGTGGCCATTCGACGTCTGCACCTCTACCTCTTCGAGTGGCCCATCCCGGCGGTGCTGCCGTTGGGCATCTGGGCAGCGTGCGGGCGGCATCGCACCGAAAAGGACTTGATTCTCGCCGTGGGTCTCATTACGGCGCCTTTCCTGTACTTCTTCTACTGGCATTCCGGGTTCTTCTTGGGACCGCGATTCTACTACACGATCGCACCATGGCTCCTGATCGGGACGGCACGTGCATGGTGGTGGGGGTGGTCGCTAGCTCGACGTGCACGCGGTCGCCTGGTGCGGTGGGACATAGCCATGGCAGCGGCAGCGATGATTGTCCTCGTGTGGGGGTGGGCGGAAGTCTTCCCCGCACGCGTGGCGCAGTATCGATCGGAGCTTCCCACGTTCAAGTTGCATCCGGAGCAGGTACTGCGTGATGCGGGTGTTCAACGTGCCGTGGTGCTCGTGCCCACTAGCTGGGGCAGCCGCATCATCACGGACCTGTGGGCCATCGGGGTGAAACCGGGGGTGGTCGAGCGCGCCTACCGCCAACTCGATGCATGCGTGCTGGATCGAGTGCGACGCCGAGCGCGTCTCGACGACACGTCGGCCGAAGCGGTGGCGCAAGAGCTCGAGCGACTCATCCAGGCCCGCCCCGTTGCCGCGCCGCAGGTACCGCTCTGGCCCGATCCCTATCTCCGGCTCGACCTGAGCATTCCCAAGCCAGCACATTGCCGGGCAGAGATGGCGCGTGATCTCGCGGGCTTCACGACCTACGCCAACCTCGCATGGCGCAGTGCCGTGGGACTGGAAGACGGAATCGTGTATGCGCGCGATCTGTTCGAAAAGAACGAAGAGTTGCTATCGCGCTATCCGGGCTGGCCCGTGTGGCGCTACGCGCCGCTCGACGGCGATCCGTACAGCCTGCCGGTCATGATTCCGCCGACCCCGACTCGGTTCGATGACGAGTAACGCATCCGTTCAGCGGGCGAGGGCTCTGTGGGATGGGCACTGGCCCAAGGCGGTCGCCCTCTTCGTCTTCGCCTTGGCACTCTGGGCACAGACCGATGCGCTCGTCGGCGTCTTCTATGACGACGGCATCTATGTGACCCTGGCGAAGGCGCTTGCTGAAGGCGAGGGATACCGCTCGATCCATTTGCCGGGTGCGCCGGCCGCGGTGCACTATCCACCGCTCTATCCCGCGGTGCTTGCGCTG
>JAOTWK010000067.1 GCA_029862935.1 Gemmatimonadota bacterium
AGATGACGTTGGCAACAAGGGGTGACGGAGAGATCGACGTCAGGCTGCAGTGATACTCCGCCCCCGTGTTGTCGGGGGTGATGCCCCCACTCTGTCCCTGTACTCGCTTGACCGGATCGTTGGTTGTCAGATCGGGACTGATGATGGTCCAGGTGTCCCCACCATCGGTTGTCTTGAACACATACTGCGCACCGAAATAGAGGGTCTGCGGATCATGCGGTGACATGACCATCGGGGCCGACCAGTTATACCGAAACTCTCTGCCACCTTGTCGCTCCGCCCGCGGAACCACTGCTTCGTAGTTGGTGATATTGACGGGATTCGGGCCGCCGCGCGTGACGGTGCGGGTCGGCACATCATATTGCATGAAGTTGCCGTTTTCGGACGACGTGTAGAGTCGACGCCAGTCGGTGGGATCGATCTGGATGTCTTGCCCGTCCCCCCAATGAAGCTTCCAGTTGTAGTCGCTCAGGATTCCACGAATGTCCCGCGCCAAACTTGGCCCCCCATACGTCCCGTTGTCCTGGAGCCCGCCGTACACAAAATACGGATCTCGCCTGTCTACACCGATCCGGTAGTACTGCGCGATGGGCAAGTTGTCGAGGAAGAAGAAGTGCTCGCCGTGGTCGAACGTCAGGTGAAAGCCCTTGTCGTCGCCAATGTAGTAGCGATCGCCATCGTTGGGATCGATCCACATCGCGTGGAAGTCCCCGTGAATTTCCTGGTCCTCGCTGCCGTTGCGTAGCGTCTTCCCACCATCCTCCGATACCATGAACCGCGTGGTCAACAGGTACACTCGCTGATCGTCGGTCGGGTTGATGCGGATCTGGCTGTAGTAGAACGGCCTGTTGTTGTACGTGTTGACGTACGTCCAGCTCGCTCCCCCGTCTTCGGAGCGGTATACACCAGACCCCGGTCGGCTCAGGTCATCGGTCCGCTCTGCCTCGACGAGTGCCATCACGATTTGGGGATCGTACCGGTAGATCGCGAGACCGATCCGGCCGGTTTCACTCGTAGGCAGCCCCGTGGTCAACTCGCTCCACGTGGCGCCTCCATCGGTTGATTTGAAGATGCCACCATTGGGACCGCCACTGTGAAACGTCCATGGCTGCCGCAGTCGGTGATAGAACGCCGCATACAACACGTTCGGATCGGTCGGATGCATGACGAGGTCGGTGCACCCGGTCTTGCCATCGTTCGGGAGTCCGCCCGTCAGTTTCTTCCATGTGTCGCCACCGTCGGTCGTTTTCAACAGACCACGCTCGCCGCTATATCCCCAGAGGTGCCCGACGGCACACGTGTAGACGACGTCGGGATTGCTGAGGTGCGGTATCACGCGAGCGATTTGGTGCGTCGAGCGGAGTCCTTTGTGAGCAAACGTCTCGCCGCCGTCGGTCGACTTGTAGATCCCGTCACCCCACGCAACGCTGTTCCGGTTGTTCGCTTCACCGGTCCCCACCCACACAATGTCGGGGTCCGGTTGAAACAGCCCGATGTCACCAATCGAGGCCGAGCCATAGTTGGTGAAGATCGGTGTCCACGTGTTCCCGGCATTGGTCGTTTTCCAGACCCCACCCGACGCAGCGGCGACATATACGATCTTGAAATCGCGCTCCACCGCCTCCACGTCCGACACTCGGCCGCCCATATTCGCCGGTCCGATGTTGCGAGGCACGAACCGCTGCAAGATCTGCTCGTCCGTCGCCTGCCCCTCGAGCGACAGCGGCGTCGCTGTTAGGACACCCACCAGCACGAAGATGGAAAACGTCACACCACGCATATGCCCCTCCCGTATCCCTTACGCCTTACGCCTGGTCCCGTATCCCGTATCCGGCGACTCAAATCCGATGCTCATCCGCCCGCCAATCAATGATCAATTTTTTGATTGCCTCCTTGTCCTTGATGTGCTCGTCCAACACCCGCTTGGCGAGCTCAGGTAGCTCGGCGTCACTCGCAAACCGCAACCCGACCATCTGTCCGACCGTGAACTCTGAGATGCGCGGCTTGAGCGCATCCGGCAGCAGCCGCTCGAACCGCAGCCGCTCTTCCACACGGATCACCCGATCCTGCACGCCTGTCGCAAACGTCCGGAGGTACCAGAAGATGATCAACAGCGCCAGCGCAGTCAGAACGTACACGATGCTCGCAAAGCCGAACTCCTTGATCAGGCGCGAGACTGCGTACCCCAGATTGAGTAACAGCAAGATTGGGAGCACAAAGTGGTAGAGTGGAACGTACCTGCGGTGCGCTGTGTAGCTCTGGGTTTCCTGCCTGGGCATGGGAGCTTCCTTTGATTGATGCACGAATGAACGGTGAGACGCCCGGGTGACCCACATGAGCGCCCCCGTACTCCTTGAGCCTTACCGCCTACACCTTCAACCTTCGTTCGTATCCCGTGTCCCGTATCCCCTATCCCTTTCTCTCCCTCCACGACTTCGGCACAGCTTCAGCCTTTGTCGGTACAATGGCATCGGCTTCTTCTCCTTGCGCCGCGAGTCGCCGACGGATCCGCCTGAGGTCTCGAAAGCGCACGAGCTGTTTTCCTTCCTCATCCCACAGGCTGAGCCAGAGCGTCTTGATGCTGCCAAACAGGGTCAATCGCGTGACCTCGTGTAGCTCTGGATTCTCGTTGTAACAGCGCTGGAGATGATAGTTGGGAATGCGGCTCGACACATGGTGGATGTGATGCAGGCCGATATTGGCCGTGAACCACTGGAGAATCTTCGGCATGACGAGCAGCGATGCGCCTTCGAGACCGGCGGCGTAATAGTCCCAAGTCTCTTTGTAACGCCAGTAGGTGTCCTCGTACTGGTGCTGCACGTAGAAGAGGTATACGCCGATCGAGCCTGCGATGAGCGTGATCGGAAGCTGGATCATCAAGAACCTATCGAGCCCAACGGTGAGCCACATAACGGCGACAACCGTGATGAGCGCCAGATTGGTGCCGTGGACGCTGCGCCACTCACGCTTCCACGTGCGGGGGGTGTCCGTCGGGAAACGATGTTTGATGATGAACTGGAACGCAGGGCCAATCAGCATCATCACCGCAGGATGGCGATACAGCCGATACAGTGCACGCTTGGAACGTGATCGGCTCAGGTACTCGCGCACGGTGAGCGTATCGATGTCGCCGAAGCTCCGTGTGTCGAGATTGCCAGAGCCCGCGTGGTGGATTGCATGGGTCCGGCGCCAATAGGCATACGGCACGAGCGTCAACACGCCAATGACCCGTCCGACCCAGTCATTGAACTTCCGTGACTTGAAGAACGAACCATGGCCACAGTCGTGCTGGAACATGAACATCCGCACCACGAAGAGCGCGGTCGGCACGGCAAGCAGCAGCGTGAGCCAATATCCCACACGCAAGCTCCACAACATCAGGAGCCACATACCCACGAAGGGGACGGTCGTGTTCACGAGCTGAAACGCGCTGCGCCACCGTTCCGGCTTGCGGTACGGCGCGAGCATTGCGTTCCAGTTGGGGGAAGTATCGGTATTCAGTTTTCAGTCCTCAGTTTGTGGGCCATCAGCCGTCAGCCGTCAGCTCTCAGCGATTCCTCCGTATCTCGTATCCCGCATCCCGCAAGATTCACTTCCCAATCAACCCTTCCACCGACACGCTCGCAATCTTCCGTTTCGCGTCGGCGCGGGTGAACACGAGCGTGCCGCCATCGGGCGTCCAGAAGACCGCGCCTTCTTCTTCGGACGTCTCCGTGAGCTCACGCCTCGTTCCGTCGGTCACAGAATACACGCCCAAGTCCCCTTGGAGCGGCCCACCCGTCCTGGCTGCGAACACATACGCTATTTGAGACCCGTCGGGAGACCATCCCTGCGGGTACGCTACCTCGTATCCGTCCAGGATCCCTTGACTCGAGCCACCGTCGCTTGCCAGCAACATTGCTCCTACCTGTCCGCCGACCTCCACGGGCAGCGCAAGCATGTCGCCTAAGGGGGAAACGGCCTCGAACGAGAACTGGAGCACGCTCGTCTCATTCCACAGGGACTCGAGCGCCCCATCGGCAGAGAGCTTGCTGAGGGCAAGCTGGCCGGCAGCTCCGCCCACATGACCGACGAAGATGTCATCCTGCGACCGGCTCACCACCACGTTGACGATCGTGCCAATCCGAGTCACACGCTGCGGCTCACCACCGGTCGCTGAGACCATCCACACGTCTTGGATGGGATCAGCCTCGTGATCTGTGAGAAAGTAGATACTCAGCCCATCCCTCGACCATTGCGGTCCGCTTTCCGACGCCGGCCAGTCGGTGAGCCGCACCGGTTCGCCACCCGCCGCGTCAATGACCCAGATATCGTTACTGCCGCCGCGGTCGGACACGAACGCGACTTGCGCCCCGTCCGGCGAATACTGCGCCGCACTGTTGTTTCCTGTTCCAGCGACGAGCACGCGAGGCGTGCCTCCTGCCAACGGAACGATGAAGAGATCGGTCACGCCGCCGCCCGAAGGGCGGATATACAGCACATCGCTTCCGGACGGCGAAATCCCCAGGGGGACAGCGCGTTCCGATTCTGGAGTCAGCCGTCGTTCAGTTCCATCCTCGAGCGAGCGGGTCCAGACGCTGAGGGTCGGAACACCCTTGTGGAAGGTCACGGCTGCCTTCTGCGGGTGCCACTGCAGATACCCTTCCTCGTCCTTGTCGTTCGTCACTCGCAGATCCGGACCACCCGCTGCCGGCGTGAGCCAGACATCCGTTTGACGCCCTCGCCGCGACATGAAGGCAATCCACTCCCCGTCAGGCGACCAGACTGGGTCGTAGTCGTCGCGGACATCCTTTGTCACCTGCCGATGCTCACCGCCGTCGACCGGGGCGACCCACACGTCCCTCGTGCCCGTGCGCCGAGATACATACAGAAGCTTCGCCCCATCGGGAGACCATGATGAACGCCCCTCGGCGAGCGACTCGTAGCCCTCAGTTGTGAGCGGGCGGGCGTTCGTCCCGTTGCCGTCCGCGATGCCCAACGTCGAGCGTTCGCCTTGGGACACGGTGTACGCGATCTTCGAACCATCGGGCGACCATGCTCCGCAGGCCGCAGGCTCCCCAACCACCAGCGGTGCCGATTCGCCGCTCTCCAGATCGAGCACATGGCATCCGACCCTCCCCCCTTGCCCGGTGGCCAAATACACCAGGCGATCACCGGCTGGGTGCCAGGGACCTGGATACTCGATTCCCGCACCGACCGTAACGCGACGCGGCGCCCCACCGTCAGCGTCAACGACCCACACATCGAGCAAGCTTGCCGCGTTCGAGCCGTATGCAATCGACCGGCTGTCGTATGACCACTGCAGCGATGTCACGACCTCGCCGACCGCTGCCAGCTTCTTGGGGTTGCTCATGTCTTCGTCCGCCACCCACAGGTCATATCCCTCCGCCCCCAACTCCAGATACGCGATCCGACTGCCGTCCGGCGAGTATGCGCTCGCCAAGTGGTGGGCAGCGTCGGGGGTGAGGACTCGGTGCGTGGGCACGCCGCTTTCGCCATACCCGCATCCGACCAATGCGACCGCTGCGCCCATCGCTATGTGCTTTGTAAGGTTTGCATTGGACATGATCCGGCTCATCCACCTTCTCCAGCTAACGCCGTCGATTCAGGTTGACTGAGGATCTCTACAATCGCCTCCGCAATCTGCGTCACCACCTCATTTTGTGCGGAAAGCACGTCTCGTACGTCTTGCTCGTACATCTCCGACCATAAATGCTGCGCCGTGTTCGGGTCCACGAACTGGACTGTGATCCGCATGACGTCGCCAGCCCGGAACACCGTCGCCTCGACCACCGCATCCAGATCCAACTCTCGAGCAATGTCCCGCGTCGGAACGTCCCGATACGGCAGCACCGCTGAGCGCGGGACAACCGTCACGACGTCGAGCTGGGCCAGCGAGTTCGTGAGTGCATCCTGCATCCCCAGCACGAACACGTCGTCCTGTCCCGAGATATCCTCGATCGGCAACACGGCAATGCGGTCAATCCCGCCATCGCCCCCGTCACCCGTCGCCACAAGCCACGCACCCACGCCGCCTACCACGATCACTGCGGCCGCAACCGAAGGAATCCACCAGCGGCGGGCGCCTCTCGTGCGCCGCGGCAAGGGCTGCACAGGGTGCGTGTCTGCCGGCGTCACGCCACCGGTCGGCGTCGTGACCGCCGACTCCAAGTCGTGGAGCATCGCCTCTGCAGTCTGCCAGCGATCGTCCGGGTCCTTCTCGAGGCACTGCATGATCGCATTGACAACTGGTGCTGGAACACCAGTGCGAAGCTCCTCGATTGGCGGGGGCTGCTGCAACACTTGGGCAGAGAGCACGGCCTGCGCGGTCTTTCCGGTGAACGGGGCTTTGCCCGTCAGCATCTCGTACGCGAGCACACCGATCGCGTAGATATCGGCGCGGTGGTCGACATTCTCGTCTGCCGTGGCCTGTTCAGGTGCCATGTAGTGCGGTGTGCCAACTGCCATGCCCATGGTAGTGAGCTTCTCACCGCCCGACGCACTCACGGCCTTTGCGACACCAAAATCGGTCACCACCGCGTGGCGACCCGACAGCATCACGTTGTCCGGCTTGATGTCGCGATGGACAATGCCGCGCGCGTGGGCATACGCGAGCGCATCGACGACTTGTTTCAGAATTCGGGTCGCATCATTGATCGGGAGAGCACCCTCACGGTCGATGCGTGCGCGGAGCGACTCGCCCTCCACAAACGGCATCACGTAATAGAGGAATCCCCCAATCTCACCCGAGTCGTGAAGCGGCAGAATATGTGGGTGCTGGAACTTGGCGACGATACTGATCTCGCGCGGGAATCGGTCGGGCCCCAACGCAGCTGCCATCTCGGGCCGCAACACCTTGAGCGCGACCTTGCGGTCGTGCTTCAAGTCATTGGCCAGATAGACCGTCGCCATCCCGCCGGCACCGACTTCCCGCTCAATGCGGTACCTGCCGCTCATGGCCGCGGTGAGGCGCTCGAGTTGGTCGGACATAGACCACTAAGTTTACCTGCTAAGGCAGGATTTTGAAGGCGGGCGTGCAGTTGTCGGTTGTCAGTTGTCGGTACTTAGCTCTCAGCCGTCAGCTTTCAGCTTGAGCCGTTCCGATCCGACTCCCGGTCGTCACCCTCCAACCCGCGCCAATCCTGCCCTGGCCTCGTCCAACAGAGGCTGAAGCCCCTCATCTGCTTTCGACCACAGGAACAGGAACCGCTGGTAGTGGCGCCGGGCGTCGGCGGAGCGACCTTCCCGTTCGGCGAGGCGCGCTGACCGAAGCTCCGCCGGGCCAGAAAAGACTCGGTCGGCGAAGCTGAACTCTCCGAACGACCGATACGCCAGTGCAGCGTCCTCGCTACGCCCGATGGCGTCGAGGAGGACCGCCCGGCGATACCGTTCCGCTGCCAGCGATGTGAACGGTGAAAAGAGCGCTACCTCGTAATTCACGATGAGGCGCCCATCACCCAATAACTGCACCGCCGAGCCTCGATCGCCTTGCGCTTCCGCTACCGCCGCCCGAACGCTTCGGCCAAACGCGCGCTGGAGCACTTCATTAGGATCGTCACCGGTCTTGCGCTCGAGTTCCGCTGCCAATGCCGTTGCTGCCGGCAGGTTCCCCAGCTGCACTTCGGTCAGTCCCAACAGATACTGTCGCAATCCCGGATACAAACCGTCGTGCACGTTGAAGTGGACGATCGGGATTGAACTGGGCCGGGTCTGCTCCGCATCCCAGCCTGCGAGCGACTCGCGCAGCGTTTCGAAATCTGCACGGGACGCTGGCGTGAACGGTTGGAGCGTGAGCAACGCGCGGTGCGAAAGACCAAGTGCCTGGTTCAGTCGTTCGGCGGCGGCGAGTTGATCGCGGCTTGCGGACCACCGCCCGCGGATCGCATTCAGGTAGGCGAGGTGGATGTGGCCCAACGCGCGCAGCTCGGAAGACCGAGAGGGCAGCGTCTCGGTCGCAAAAAGCGACTCCACGGCGTCAAACCGGTCCGTCCAGGCGGAGACCGGGTAGCTCGCTTGGGGAACATAAATATCCGGGGCACGGGCGAGTTCCGAACGGAAGTCGATGAGCACCGACGAGTCCTTCGAAAACACCGCGTCGTAGGCTCGGACCGCGAGTGCCCGGTCGCCTTCGGGATTGAGCTGGAGGATACGCCGCCCGAGCGAGTCTACCGCGTTCACATCGCCCGCGCGCGCCATTATCCGCTGCAGGTGAATCAGCGAGAGCGCGTTGTCGGGTTCGAAGGTCAGAACGCGCTCAAACCCCTCTCGTGACTCACTCATCGGCCGGCCCCGCAATGGACCGTAGTGGAATTGCACTTCGGCCAGTTGGATCCATGCCTCGACGTCCTGGGGCCAGATTCCCACGACGGCACGGAACATACGCTCAGCCGTCTCGTCGTCGCCCCGCCGACTCGCGAGCAGCGCTTCGAGGAGCCGCCTGTCGTGGTCGGAGAGCCTGTCCGCATGCCGCACCGCCCCTTCCGCCGCGATGTTCGCGATGTCTGGGCGCAGTGCCCACTCAGCCGCGATGCTCAAGCGGTACAGGGCAAGAGCGAACTGGCTATCCGCTGCCACCGCCTCTTGAAATGCTTCCACCGCAGCGCCGAACAGGCCGGCGCGGAACTGGCTTTCACCCTCGAGATACGCCTTGAGTGCTGGCAACGATGCGGTCGTGACGGCAGCGACCTGCGTAACACGTGACGCCCGGCCGGCACCGGACACCAGAAGCTGTGTCGCTATCTGATCCACCATCGCGAGGATATCGTCGGGATCACCATCAACTGCGCCCGAACTGATTGGTTCGGATTCCGCTTGCTGATCGTAGAGGGCGGCATCAATGCGAATGTTCTCCCCCGCCTGCACGATGTCACCGAGCACAAACAGTCCGGCCCCCAGTCCCCGCGCCACACGTGAAGCCTCGCGTGGCGTGACCCGCTTGAGGGCCTCTTGTTGCACGCGCGCCATGACGGCACGCGGGTCAACGCTTCGCAGATCACCAGCGCCATCCATGCCGGTTGCGAGGAGATTGACCATCCCCTCTCCCAGATACTGAACGTCCGCACTGCCCTGCACGGTGAATGGAAAGACCACAACCGCGGTGGACGACACCGCAGGGTCCCGCTCAGTGCCTCGACCGAACACACCAAAACTGATCGCAGCAACCACCGCTATCGCCGCGAGCATCGCGACCCCAGTCTTTCTTCGGCTACGCCCAACATCTCGCTGCTCCATGGCACCAGTCTCGGTCGTCACCGCGGCCTCGAGCTGATGCACGATCTCGTCGGCGCTTGCCCACCGGTCGTCTGGCTCCTTGCTGAGGCATCGCATCACGATGTCTGAGAGTCCGGCGCCGACATCCGGCCGCACATCGCGCAGCGGTTTGGGCGACTCAAAGAGATGCGCCGCCAGCACGTTCTTGAGACTCCGACCCGCAAACGGCGGCGCACCGCTCAAGAGCTCGTAGGCGAGCACGCCGAACGCGTAGATGTCGGCACGGTGATCGATGGACGGATCGGCGGCCGCCTGTTCAGGCGACATGTACGCCGGGGTTCCGACGGCCATGCCGACCGTGGTAAGCCCGACCCGGCCAGCCGCTTCAGTTACCGCCCGGGCGACGCCGAAATCGGTCACGGTTGCGTGCCGACCCGAGACCATCACGTTGTCAGGCTTGATGTCGCGATGGACCACGTCGCGCGAATGTGCGTAGGCCAGTGCGTCGGCCACTTCCCGGATGAGCCGCGTGGCTTCGGCAATTGGAAGGGCTCCTTCCCGCTCGAGTCGGCCGCGAAGCGATTCGCCTTCGACATAGGGCATGACATAGAACAGGAAGCCATCGGCCTCGCCCGACTCGAACAGTGGCAGGATGTGCGGGTGCTGGAGATTGGCAGTGACTTCGATCTCACGGAGAAACCGTTCCGCACCCACCACCGCGGCCAGATCCGGCTTCAGGACCTTGAGCGCGACCTTCCGGTTGTGCTTGATGTCATGCGCGAGATAGACGGTCGCCATGCCGCCCTGCCCGAGTTCGCGCTCGATGCTGTAGCGGTTGGCGAGGGCCGCGGTGAGGCGAACCTCTGCGTCCGCGGACGTCACCGCCGCTCCCGCAGCTCGTCGGCCCAGTTGAACACCATCACGAGATCACCGCCCTCAGGCATCTGATTGATCATCAAGAACCGGCCGTCGCGCGACACCGAGTAGGAATGATGAAATGGGTCGGCCCCCATACCCGATGCGGAGAAGAGCCGGCGCGGTGGCTGCGCGGTGAACGTCCGACCGACGGTAACCTCCGCTGCCATTATGTTCCCCGAGCGGCTGCGGTAGTACACCTCTCGGCCGGAACGGGCCCAGCGCGGTTCGTTGCCTCCGTCGGCGGAGATCTGCGTCCGTCCTACCCCGGGCTCGTCCACCGACCGCACGTAGACCTCGGGACGTCCGGACTCGCCGGAGACGTAGGCGAACCAGCGCCCGTCCGGCGACGCCGTGGGTGCGTACTCGTCAGCGGGGGTCGCGAGCAGCGGCTGCAGCACCGAGTCCCCCCGATTCCCGATCAAGATGTCACGTCCGCCCTGCCAAGCGCCGAGGCGAACGAGGAACCGCTGGCCGTCGGGCATGAATTCCACTTCCTCCACCGACCGATCGCCGGCGAGGAGGGTCTCGGCCGGCACACTGCCATCCGCGCGGCGGATCATCGCGGTCCGTGAACCCGTGGTGGCGGTGGACGTGATGAACGCAAGCCACCGACCATCCGGGGTCCACGCGGGACGGTCTGCGGTGAGGCCGCCGGCGGACAGGCGGGAGAGCGGTCCCGTGGGGAGATCCTTGACCGTAACCTGCAGCTCCCCGCTGCTGAACAGCGCTAGCGCAAGGCGCCCGTCGTCGGGGGAGAGGTCGGCGCTGGTGAAACGGCCGCGCCAGCCCGAATCCGGCGGAGTCTGTCGCCCAGCGCGGTCAACCCATACCACCCGGTCCGTGCCCTCCCCACCCGACATGTACGCCAGAAGACCGTTATCACTCACGTCGAACTGGGCGCTACCGCTGGTGGGATCAAGCTGGACACCATCCGCGACGATGACGGGCTGCCCAGTCACCCGCCGCTGCGCGAGGTCCACCGGCACTCCGTACAGCGTCCCGGCTGCGGTCGCATAGAGCAGATGCCCCGACGGCACATACCGGCCGTAGACTCCCTGCACCAGGGGTGTCACGACTTCGCTCCCGATGTCGATGAGCGCGAGCTCGGCGTTGGTGAACGCGCTGCGCCAGAGCTGGGCGAGGACCACCCCGCGTTCGGGCAGGCATTGCTGCCAATCGTGTTCACTCACCCCCGTCGTGCTGTCGGGACGGGAGATCAGCTCGTACGCGCCACCCCGTTCGCTGACGCGAGCGCCGGCGGCAGGACCAGCAGTGAAGTAGATCTCGCCGTCACACCAGCTGCCGCCGAACGCCAGGGCGGAATCGCGCACCAGCGTGCGTGGCGCGCCCCCGTGGACCGACACGACCCGCAGATCACCAATACTGCCGGTGAAGTACGCGACCGATTCCCCGTCCGGCGAGAAGAACGGTCCCAGCGCGCCACTCGTCCCGGCCAACGGTCGGCCAGTGAGCGAGTTGAGATCGCGCACCCACAGTTGGCTCCCACCAACGCTGTCCGGACCGACGTACACCAACCGCGATCCATCGCGCGAGAGCGCGAACCGACGCGTCGCGAC
>JAOTWK010000068.1 GCA_029862935.1 Gemmatimonadota bacterium
TTGGCGAGGTGTACAGCAACTACTCCCTACTCAAGTTCACGCCTGCGATTGCCTTTGAGGCCACGCCGCAGTTGTGGATCGGCGTGGCGGCGAACGTGGACTGGGCAAGCCTGGCCGTGCAACCCATGACGGTCGCGGCGCCGGACTTCCATCCGGGAACGACGAGTCGCTACTACGCCGACGCGTCAGCCACGGATGGCGCGTTCGGATTCGGCTTTCACGGCGGCGTGCTTTTCCAAGTCAACGACATGATCGCCCTCGGTGCGTCGTACTCAAGCGAGCAGTTCTTCCAAGAGTTCGAGTGGAACTCCACGGTGGCCAACCCCAACCTGCCCGAGTTCGGGACACCAAAGACGATCACGTTCAAGTTGAACGTCCCCGCGATGGCGGCAGGAGGTATCGCGATCCAGGCTCTGCCGAACCTGACCTTGGCTGGGGACTTTCGGTACTTGTTCTACGAGAGCACCGACGGCTTCTCGCTGGCCGACCCGCAGATCCCGTTCAACGCCGACGGCTCGGTGGATGGCTTTGGGTGGGAAGACATCTACAGCATCCACGCGGGCTTTGAGTTCTGGCCCACGGAGCAAGTGGCACTGCGCGGCGGGTACAACTACACGCAGAACCCAGTGCCTGACGGACTGGCGATGATCAACATCCCAGCACCCGCGATCGTGCAACATCACGCGACTGTCGGTATTGGCTACACTGTGTCGCGCCGCTTCCAGATCAGCGCTGGGTACTACCGCGCCTTCGAGAATAGCGGCACGGGCCCGCTGTTGAACCCGGCCGTGCCCGCCGGTAGCACCGTGACGAACACGATGCAGGAGGATTCGTTCTCGATGCAGTTCTCCTTCGCCACGCGGGGCGGGATGTAGTCACCAAGCGTGACATAGCGGTTTGATCACCAAGGAAGAACGAGGCTCCGTTCGATCCACCGAACGGAGCCTCGTTGCGTTCGCGCCTTCGGGCGGCTACTGCGGCTCGCGAACGATGCCGTACGACTGCACACGCAACGTGCTGCCGTCACGCGTCCCGACGAGCCACACTTTGGCCCCAGGCTTCGTGCGGAGCCTCTCGGGTGCGGCTTCCAACCGCAGCGTATCGGTTCCCACCACGTGGAGCGCACCCTCACGCAAGCTCAAGATCCCAACTACCGGCTTAGCGCCTCCCACGGAGACGATCTCGTAGCCTGCGACATCCAGTGCACGTGGCGGTGTGGGCGGTGCGTTGTCGACCGGCTTGCCCCACGCCCGCAGCTCGGCGCCCTCGAGATTCTTTAGCTCGTCACGCAACATGCCTCGGAGGCTCACACTCGACCCACCGGCCTGGAGTACGAGCTGCTCGAGCGGCATCGCGCCGACCATTCGCACGACACCGACGACCACGGAATCACCGGGTCGCTGCCTTGGAGCCGCCGCGACTTCCAGTTCGAGCGGCACGGAGACGGTCTCAACCGGCACGGCGGCAGGTGCCGCCACCATTGCGGTCTCACTCGTGTCCCCCTGACCTGCGCGAGGCATCTCTTCTCCGCTCGCGCAGGCGAGGAGGCACGCACCAATCACGATCATCATCGATGTACGCATCGCTCCCCCTATTGCACCCGAACGATCCACAGTTGCGGCCGCATCGCGGTGCCGAGCACCGCATCGGATAGATCCCGCACCCGGAGCGCCAACGCCGGGCGCGTGGCACCGACACTGAGCAGGCTATACGCGGTGCTGCCACCGCGAATGGTCTCCGTCGCGGTGAAACCGCTAAACGCGCGTGGTGTCGGGGCCAATGGCGCTGACGAGTTGAGACCGTTCGCAACATCATCGATGTCCCAGCTTGACATGAGGAGGCTCGTATCCGCGCTGGCCACTCGGCCATCCACGTAGTGCATTGCTGCCCATCGCGCGAACACGCTGTCCATCTGCACGCCCAGCAGGGCTTCGACGTTTGCGACGCCGTTCAGCGTCGGATTGGCATCGATCCAATCACGCGTGAGCGCGGTCTCGCCTCCCGGATAGCTCTGCCCGAACCGGTCCGCCACGTACCGCTGGAACGACCACGAGGCACCGTAGAACCAGAAGGGTTCGCATGGTATAGTGGGGTCGTTGTTGATCGATCCACTGCCAAACAGGGTGCACTCCTCCGGCGCGTTCGCGTTGCGCCCGGATGAGCCAGTCCACCCATAGTACTTGGCGAGTGAACTGAACGGGCCGCGATACCAGCTGCTGCCCGAGCCGGTCAACGCGGTTGAGGCACCGTAGTCGTTGCCCGAAGAATTGCCCAGGATATCGTGACCGACGACCTCCTCCGCCAATGTGGCTTGGCCTTCCGACTCCCAGGAAGCGAGCCCTGATCCGCCAGCCAGCACGATGCGCCGGCTCTGTTGGATGTTGTGCGCGAACTCGTGCGCAATGAGCGAGGGCATTTGGAACAGGACTGAGGTCTTGCTGCGGCCAACCGTTCCGGCCACGTTTGCCGGATCGGGCACGTGCCCGTAGAACAGCTCGCCTTGGTCACTGCTGGCACAGCTGAGAACCGAGAACAAATCTCCGGAGAACACGAACCCGGCGATTGCCCCGCCCAGGAACTTGTTCACCTCGATGGTGAGCACGACGAACACGCGCTGGTTGGCATCCAGATCGCTCGGCGGGCCGAAGTAGGTGGTGTCGGCGTCGTAGATATTGAGATCGAAGATGTCGCTCTGCGCCTGGATGTCCGCGTCGGTCAGCGAATCTGTCGCTGGGTTGTTGAGATCGGTAACGAAGATGCCCGCACTGCCAACCACCTTCACGACAACGTCGATCCCGATGGAATCACACGCACTCCCGTCGACGTCCGGCACGTGGAGGCGCAAAGTGTCGCCCACGTTGGGTGGCGCCATCGCCGCGGCCGAGGACCGCGCCGGCGCCACCCGCAGTGACGGGTTCTTTACCGGGTCGAGATGTTCCCGCTCCCACTGCCGGATCTTCTGCTCGGCTGCGTAATGTGCTGCGCGTTGCTCGAGCTCCGGTGTGACTGCGAACTGCACGCGCTGCGCGGCACGGCGCATGGCCGGAGCGGCTGGCAATGCCGGCGCCGACGGGCTCACCCCCTGCTCCGCCGTTAACGTGACATCCAGGAACGATGTGGGCAGCTCGGCGGCACTGCCGATCCCGACCAGGTATTCCTCTCCCCCGATCGTGGACGGGGAGAACTGAAGACAGAAGTCCGCCGGATCTTGCACGAGCGTCATTTCGCCCACCGCGAGCGTGACCGCGGCACTTGGCCTCAACGGGTGGCTCAGCACGTTGCTGCTCCCAGCACCCACCGAAACCTGTACGTCCGCGTCTCGCGTGGGTTTGCAGTCGTACGCCGGGACCGTCACCGTGAGTGAGGTCGCTACCGCCATGGTCACCGTCGCCGCCACGCCGTCTATCGTCACCGTGTTGTTGGCGGGTGTCGGATCGAACCCGGTTCCCGTGATCGTCGCCGAGGCTCCCTCGACGAGGGTATCGGGTGAGACCGCGGTCACCGACAACGTGGATCCCGTGGCCGTGAACGCGACCGGACTGCCCGTGAGACCTGCAACGCTCGCCTGCGCCGTCTGCAGCCCCTCCGTGGGCCCCAATGTCCACGTGGCTTGCGCCAGGCCGTCGGCCCCAGTTGCAACGGTGGTTGGAGCAACCGATCCGTCCGTCGTGCTGAACGTCACGTCGATTGCCTCGACTCCGTTGCCGTATTGGTCGCTGACTTCGACCACCAGCGGATTCGGCAGCGCTGTATTGATCAACCCCGTCTGCAGATCTCCCGATACGGAGGCGATCGCATCTGCCACATCCGGATTGGCGGTGCCCGCGAACTGCGCCGAGCCCGCGCCCGATGCCGGGGTCGCGGTCACGGTGTGGCCGCCGGATGTCGTGCCGAACGTCCACTGTGTCGCCACTCTTCCGCTCGCATCGGTTGTCGCACTCGCGGGCGAGACAGATCCTCCGTCGGTCGAAACCGAGAAGTTCACGTTAGCGCTGCCGATCGCGACACCCAATCGGTCGTTGATCGCGATGGCCAGGGAATCGGTGAGCACACTCGTGACTTGGGCGCTCTGTGCGTCGCCGCCCAGCTTGGCGACCTGCGCTGGCACCTGTGCCACGGTCACCGTGGCACTCGCGGACGCCGAGCCGGCCGTTGCCGTTACCATGGCCGTGCCGTTGGCGACGGCCGTGACCGAGCCACTGGCGCTCACCGTCGCGACCGCATTGTTCGACGACGTCCAGGTTGGGGTCACCCCCGACATCGTGTTGCCGTTCTGGTCACGGACGGTCGGCGTGAGCTGGTCAGTCGCGCCGATCGCGTCGAGTGGCACGGCCGTCTTGTTCAATGTCAGTGTCGTGGGGACCGGCGTGGGAGGATTGGTGCCGCCATCCCCACACGCAAGACCGAACGCCACGACGAGCGCAGCGGACACGAGACGACGAAGCGGGAGCACTCGGGTCATCTGGCCTTCCTGGAGGTAAAGTTGCACAAGTCTAGGGACCCCTGGGTTGAGATGCCACCCCAAGGTAAGCTTGTTAGGACAACGAACTCACAAGGAGTGCACCCGTGGATCGAGTCCGTGCCATGATCCTCGTCACCACGATGCTGATCGCGAGCTGCGGCGGTGAGCCGGCGCGCGATGCTCTCCCCTCTGTCATTGACCGCCCGGATACAGCGGCGCTGACGCCTTCGGTAATGCCCACCCCAACCGCCCAGCCGCCGCAATCATCACCTCTTGTCGGGATGTGGGAGCTCGAGCGCGATCCTGAACCCGCGAGTCCGACCCGCATGCGGCTGGAACTGCACATCGCATCCGTCGTGTCCGGTGCAATCCGCGGCGGGCTTGTTCGGTATTTCGCAGGCAATGTGGGAAGCGACGCCAGCGACTTCTCAGAATTCAGCGGCGCCGTGTCGGGTGACACGGCCTTTTGGATCTCGATCTGGCCAGCCGGCATGCCAGAAGCGGGATTCAAGCTCCGCGGAAGGCCAGACGGCGACACCCTGCACCTGGACACGTTCGTCGTGGGCCCAGACACGCTGAGTGGTGGTGCGGTCGAATGGCTGTTGGTGCGGACGCCGTCCCGCTAGAACGCGGCCCGGATCAGCGTTGTTGTAGTCGGAGGCTCGAGCCAGACCGCGACACGAGGTTGAATCCAGGCGCCGCTAGCTCTTGGAGTCCAAAAGAGTAGGCTTCGGCCCCATCGAGATCCGGCACCGTAACGAAGAGCAGCGTGCCGGCGGCGAAGTTCCCAGTCACGATGCCCCGCATCTCGCGGTCGCTCACGCGCACGACATGCGCCGTACACCCCGCACATGCCGCCCTCACGGCGTCGATCGTATACGGCTCTGTCGCCGTTACGGAGAATTGCGCGGCACCCAACTCCGTCCTGGGAGTCACGAGCTCGACGACCAAGTCACCGGCCTTGGGGCCCGAGTCGCACGTGGACACCACAGCCACAACGAGGGCGAGCGTCGCGAGGCGCACGACACGTTTCATCATGGCGATCGGCCTTCCGCAGCCCGCACCACTTGGCTCACCGTCTCAGGCGACACGGGCACCGCCCCAGTCGTGACCCAGGCGAGAAAATCGCCGATGTCGAGCGCGCTGTTGCCGTTGCCCAGAAGATCGAGGTACTTGATCTCGTCGAGCGAGAGCGGGTTCCCGAGATCCACGATGTGAGTCACCACGTCGTTGAGCACCAACGCGGGGGCGACCACCACCAGCTCGTAGGACTGCTGCACTGACTGAGAGCCCGAGCTGACACCGACTTCGAACTGGAACGTACCGGTCTCCGTTGGAAGCCCGACCAGGGTGCCGGTTTGCGCTTCGAGTGCAACGCCAGCCGGGAGCGCACCCGACATGAAGACCCAAGAAAACGCGTCGACCCCACCTGTCACTGTCAATTGATGTTCGAATGGGGCACCCATGGTGGCGTTGGGCAGCGCGGCAGCTGCCAGCGCGAGCGGCGCGGCGAAGGTCGCGGTCAGGCGAAACGGGTGCTGCACATCGAGATCGAGCGTGTCCGCCGCTGCCGTGGTGTCGCCCGACCATCCCTCGAACACGTGACCTGCTTGGGTCACGGTCGCGACCAGCTGCACGGTCGAGTCCTGCGCCACGAATTCACCAGATAGGTCCACGGCGGGCGTGGCTGTGACCGTTCCGCCCGGTCCGGCGACGGTTGCCTGGACGAGGAACTCGGCGGCGACCGACGCCGTGATGGTATCGCCCGTCGAGGTAGCAGTGAACGTGTGCGTGCGGGGCTGTGCGTTGGACCAGGAAACCCACGTGTATCGGTTTCCACCGTCGTTCACGACCTGCACGGAATCCATGTCAAGCTCGTAGTCGGTCCCGGCCAGCAGCAGGCTATCGAACACCTGATAGCTCACGCTGTCCAACCGGAACGTCGCCATCGTGTCCGACGCTGCAATCAGACTGGGACGCTGGAATCGGATCAGCGCGCTGATCGTCTCGGTGGCGCCCACGTAGTCGATCGAAAGCACACTGGTATAGGTCGGTGTCCCGTCGTTCCGGTCACTGGCAGGGGTCGTGAACGGTCCGAAGCGACGATTGACCGCGCTGCCGGGGAACGGGTCTCCGGCATCACCGCGGTTGCCGCCAGACGATTGTTGCAGATCGGTCCGGCCGTCGGCCTGCTCGAGCGCCAGCCCGTGGGGCAACGTTGCGTTGATCCGGTTTGACGGACGCCGCGCATTGATCAGCGCCGTATCGACGTGCCAGATCAGAAGCCCCGGTCCATGCATCAGCGAGTCCGAGCCAATGCGCTGTCGGTTCTCGAGGAGGAAGTACTCGTCCGCGCCCTCAATGGGCACCACGAAGGCCGTGTCTGACGTCTCGATCGGCGAGATCTCGAGCGTCGTGTCCGACGCAATCACCACTTCGGTGATCCACCCCAACCGGGCCTGCGACCACGCTTCCATGTGCGCCGGGCTGGTCGGCTCCTGCCAATTCCCCGATCCCATGAGGCCCCAATGCCCGATGCCCTGTGTGCCCCCGTCCGTATCGTAGAGGTCGGGGAGCCCGAACAGATGACCTGTCTCATGCGCCACAACGCCCATGGCTTGCGGGAAGTTGCTCTGACATCCCCCGTCCCCACCCTGGCCACCCTGGACGATGTAGTCGTTGACCAATATGGGGGACCCCGCTCCGGACAAGTCGTTGGTCGCGAGCGGCGCTCCCGCCCACCCGGAGTACCGGAACCGGTGCGCCCAGATGTTGTCGACGGAGCTCGAATTCACGTTCTTGCAGGATCCGTCCACTTCGGGGTGCAAGAGCACAATGGCGTCGACGACGCCGTCGTCGTCACCGGAATTGGGGATCCCGTCAGGGCCGTCGTTGTCAAACTGCCCGTAGTCCACCGTGTCGTCGTGTGCCTGAACGACCTCTTGAATCAGAGCAGCCATGTCTCCGGTCGAGCACAGGCCGTTACAATCGCCCTCATAGACCGAATCGGGTTGAGAGATGCGGGTCCATGCGAGCACCGTCCCGTTCACCAGAATGCTGTCGCTCGAGATCTCGCGGTAGTAGGTGTGGATCGAATAGGGCGGCGCAGCATCGGTCCCATAAAGCCGCGATTCCATGGTGGCGCGGGGGAGGTTGGCCTCGATGAACGCGGAGTCGGTATTCTGGTACAGGATCAAGAACACCGGGACGTTGAGCTCGCCGCGCATGATACCGGCGCCATTGAAATTGGCCTGAGGCGCGAACAAGGCAGCTTGAGTGGCGGCCGATCGCGCGACCTGCCGCTCGGCGGCCAAGGCGCGCCCTCGCCGAACCCAGCCATTGCTCTCTGAGAACTGAAATGCCGTGGGGTCGCGGCGCAGCATGTCGTAGTAGGCAGCCGGGGGCCGCGCACCGGCGTGCACGCGTCCCAGCTCTTCCACATCGGTTTGGGCGAGGGCCTCAGGGACCGCGCACAGCCCCATCGCCGCGACCATGAAGATCACGGGACGCATGAAGCAGCGTGCTGGGGCCTGCAAAACGTGCATGGGGCTCCTCAAGGGACCGGACAGTATACCCAAGATAGAACGCTCGGGTCCACCCGTGCCGTGCCCTGGGGCACAAGGGTCAGAATCGGATCTCGTGCACCACCAACGCAGACGCCGTGCCGACCAGGGCCCCTACGAGTACATCCGACGGGAAATGCTTCGCCGCCGCCACGCGAAGCGCTGCGACGCCCGCCGCGGCGATCAGTGCCGCAAGCTTGGGCGCGGTGCCCGCATCACTGGTGTTGGCCCAGTAGCCAGCAGCAAACGCGAATGCCGCCGAGGCATGCCCGGATGGCATCGATCGCTGGCTCGTGATCCGGTCCGCCGCCACGGCCGCCTGGTCCGTGTACATCACCGGTCTGAGCCGCCCGATGACCGCTTTGGAGATTTGCGTGACGGCATAGGTCCACGCCACGCCTTCGAGGGTCACGACCATGTCCGGCCCGCCCCCGTCCGCCCGCCGGCCGGAGTCCACCAGCGTGGCGCCGGCGACTCCCAAAAGCAGCACGTCGCTCATTCGGGAGAGGACGAGATTTGGGGTCCGGACGGCCCAGCGGTCGAATCCGGGCACCCACCTGAGGTCGCAGGGGGCGCATGGTGGCGGGCCTTCTGCCCGGTCCAGCAGCACGGAGACTCCGTACAGGGCACCGGCGCCGGCAAACGACGCGGCCTGGCCCGTCGACACCCACGGTCGCTCGTCCAGCGTCTGGGCCGCGGTGCCGGCCGAGCTCAGACACAGGACCGCGAGGGCCCCGGCCATGGCTCGGGACTTGTGCGAGCCCAAGGCCATCCTTAGACTCGTACAGCCCGGAACGTGGGCTCTAACGTCAAATGGCACAATCGATTCCTCATCCTCGGCGAGGATCTGTGGATACTCAGACAATCCAGCAGCTCGCGCTGTTCGAGAAGTGTAAGAACTTCACCAAGGCGCGTGAGACCCAGGCGGCCGGCCTCTATCCGTATTTCAAGCCGATCTCGAAGGCGGAGGATACGGTGGTCGTCATCGAGGGTAAAGAGAAGGTCATGATGGGCTCGAACAACTACCTCGGGCTCACGCAGCATCCAAAGGTCCTCGAAGCTGCCAAGCAGGCCCTCGAGCGTTATGGCTCCGGGTGCACTGGAAGCCGGTTTCTGAACGGTACCCTCGATCTCCACGGCGAGCTGGAATGCCGTCTCGCCGGCCTGTTTGGGAAAGAGGACGCGCTCATCTTCTCGACCGGGTATCAGGCCAACCTCGGGCTCGTGTCGGGGCTCGTCGGCCGCGGTGATGTGGTCCTCATCGACAAGCTGGACCACGCGTCGATTGTAGACGGCGCGAAGCTGTCGTTCGGCGAGACCCATCGATTCACCCACGGTAACTACGAACAACTGGAAGGACTGCTCAAGAAGTACCAGGATCGCGGAACGTTGATCATTGTGGACGGCGTGTATTCGATGGAGGGAGACATCGCGCACGTACCGAGCCTCGTGGCGCTCGCGCAGAAATACGGTGCGGCCCTGGCCCTCGATGATGCACATTCGGTCGGCGTGCTCGGCCCAAAGGGAGACGGAACGGCCGCGCATTTTGGCGTTGCCGACGACGTGGATCTGGTAGTCGGCACGTTCTCCAAGTCGCTCGCGTCAATAGGAGGCTTCGTCACGGGTGCGGAGCCCGTGATCCACTATCTCAAGCACCACAGTCGGCCTCTCATCTTCACGGCCGCGTTGCCGCCGTCCAACACGGCTGGCGTACTGGCCGCGCTCGACATCATGGAATCAGAGCCGGAACGGCGCGAGCGCCTGTGGGAGAACACGGATCGGTTCCGGGAGGGTGTTCGGAGTCTGGGCTTCGACATAGGCTCGACACAGACCCCCATCATTCCTGTACTGATCGGCGGACTCGAACAGACGCTCATATTTTGGCGGAAGCTGTACGACGCTGGCGTGTTCACGAATCCGGTGGTGCCGCCGGCGGTGCCGCAACACAGCTGCCGACTCCGTGCCAGCCTGACGGCGACGCACCGGGACGATCAGATCGATTTCGTGCTCGAGGCTCTGGGACGACTTGGGAAGGAGATGGGAATCATTTGAGCGCGGGAGTCGCTGTCCGGCCGGTGCGCTCGGCCGGTGAGCTGAGACAATTCATCGATCTGCCCTACCGCTTGCATCGGGGGGACCCCCTCTGGGTCCCCCCGCTGCGCATGGATGTCCGCACCATGCTCGACCGCACGAAGAATCCGTTCTTCAAGCGTGCGGACGCCGAGTACTTCCTCGCGGAAGGTGACGGTCGGGTCGTCGGCCGGATCGCCGCCATCCACAACACGGCGCATAACGAGTTCCACGAAGACCAAGTTGGCTTTTTCGGATTCTTCGAGTGCGAGGAGGACCAACGGGCCGCAAACGCGCTGTTCGAGGCAGCCGCCGAGTGGCTGCGGGAGCGCAAGCTCGACACGATGCGGGGGCCGGCTTCGTTTTCGACGAACGACGAGTGCGGACTGCTCGTGGAGGGCTTCGACTCACCGCCTACGATCCTGAACCCACACAACCCACGCTACTACATCAGGTTGGTCGAAGCCGCTGGGTTCAGCAAGGCCAAGGACATGTTCCAGTACCAGACGCCGGGCTCGGTCCTTCCCGATCGTCTCAAGCGGGCTGCCCAGCTGGTGCAGAAGCGATTCAAGATCACGCTTCGCAGCATCGACATGAAGCGGTTCAAGGAAGAAGTCGACAGCATCAAGGCCATCTACAACAGTGCGTGGGAAAAGAACTGGGGTTTCGTCCCAATGACGGACGACGAGATCGACCACCTCGCCACGCAGTTGAAGCCCGTCGTGGTCCCCAACCTGATCGTGTTTGCGGAGCGCGAGGGCCAACCGATTGGGTTTGCTGCCGCGATCCCGGACATGAACGTCGCACTCAAGGCGAATCCGTCCGGCAAGCTGTTTCCCGGCATCTTCAAGATTCTATGGAAGAAACGGAAGATCGATCGTATCCGCATTCTGTTGTTGGGTGTCGTCAAGGAGTTTCGCGGCAGAGGCGCTGCCGAACTCATGTACTACTGGATCTGGGAAAAGGGCTACGCGCTCGGGTATCGCTGGGGTGAAGCCGGCTGGATCCTTGAAGACAATGCCTTGATGAGCAAGGGCCTCGAGTTCATGGGGTTCGAGCCTTACAAGCGGCTTCGGTTGTACGACCGCACGTTGTGAAAGCCTGCGTCACCGGCGCCACGGGATTTCTGGGATCGCATCTCGTCGAGACACTGCTCGAACGGGGTGACGAGGTCACCTGTCTCGTTCGTAGTCCTGCCAAGGCCCACCGGGTCTTCACGCACCGCCAACCCAAGCTCGTTGCAGGCGATCTCAACAATCCCACGGCCCTCCGGGCGGCATGTCGAGATGCCGACGTGGTGTTTCACATTGCCGGCACCATCGCGGGACGAAACCGAGCTGAATTCGCCGTCAACACGGAAGGGACGCGCGGAGCCATCACTGCGGCTCGCGAGGTAGCTCCCAATCTCAGGCGCTTCGTCTATCTGTCGTCGCTGGCCGCCGCTGGACCGAGTGTGAAAGGGCGGGCCCGAGCCGAGGACGACCCGCCGGCGCCGATCAGCGCCTACGGCGAGAGCAAGCTCGCCGGCGAAGAACTCGCCACGTCGAGCGGCCTCCCCTGGACGATCATCCGCCCGCCAGGGGTCTACGGACCGCGAGACATCGA
>JAOTWK010000569.1 GCA_029862935.1 Gemmatimonadota bacterium
TCGTTCGGGAACACCACTCGACGAGTTGGCCCATCGCTGGGCAGCCGCTGACGCCGCCGGACAGGGATTGGGCGCCCTCTCGGGTCGCGGCGCCGTGGAGACCACGGTCGCCGGGGCCACCATTAGCGTCGACCACGGTACGCCGTCCAAGCGGGGCAGAACGATTTGGGGCAGCCTCGTTCCCTTCGGAGAGGTGTGGCGCACCGGCGCCAACCAGGCAACGCACTTTGCCACCGACCACGACCTAGTGCTCGGCTCGGGTGACCACAGCCTGACCGTGCCGGCTGGAGCGTATACGCTGTTTTCCGTCCCGGCGGCCGACGGTGGCGTGCTGATCGTCAACCGGCAGACCGGGCAAACGGGCACCGCGTACAATCCCGACCGCGACCTCGGCCGGGTCCCGCTCCACGCACGACCCCTTGCGTCCGAAGTGGAGGTGTTCACCATTGCGGTGACGGAAGAGGGGAGCGGTGGACTCGTGCGACTGCAGTGGGATCGTACCGAACTGGTCGTGCCCTTCAGCGTGAGGCGCTGAGCCTCGGCGCAAGGCGTCCGCTCCTCCGCGACCGAACGTGAGTTGGCGGGTGTACTGCAGATGCTCCACCGCACCTATCGGCATACGCTCGCGGCGGCACTTCGGGACTCCGCCGAGCGAATCGAGCAGCTGATCCGACTGGCGAGCGAGGGTGCACCTGGCGCTCGGACCTTCGAGCGCGGCTTGGTGCCGTACGTCGCCTACTTCATCGCCCACGAGAGTCACCATCGAGGCAGTATCCTGCTCACGTTGAAGCAGCGTGGTCACGCGGTGGACAAGACGATCCGGGACACGATCTGGGATTGGGACCGGCTGTGAGCGGCCGCACCCTGCGCAAATGGCTCCTGATCTCCACCGGCTTGCTCTGTGTGGGGCTGGGTGGCGTGGGCATCGTCCTACCCCTGCTTCCCACGACGCCGTTCTTGCTCCTGGCCGCCGCCTGTTTCGTTCGCAGCTCCGACCGCCTGTACAACTGGCTCACGAGCCATCGTGTGTTCGGGTCGTATATCAGGAACTACCGCGAGCACGGAGGCATGACCACGCGTGCGAGGATCCTCACGCTTGTGGTGCTGTGGGCCGGCGTCGGCTACGCGGTGGTTGGCGTCGCGCGCTCCTTGACTCTCCGTCTCGTCCTGCTCGTCATCGCCATCTCGGTGACGGTCTATCTCATGCGGCTCAAGACCGTCGCTCGCGACGGGCGTCGCGCGCAGGTGCCGACCGGCAAAGGAGACGCTCCAGGCGCCTGACATCGGGCCTCCGAGAGAGACACATCAGGACGGCTGAAGCGGCCAGAAGCCTGTCCCGCCGATGGCGCCGTTACCGACCCTGTGGCTCATTCGTAACCCTCAGTCACGAGGCCGAGTTTCGTGGCTGGCCGCCCCTACCGTAGGACCCTGGGAATCAAGCAGTTAGGGGCCCACGCACCGCCCCGCCCGGCGAGGCCCTCCACGGACTGAATCTTGCGTCCAAATCCATGTATCTTTGGCTCTTGTACCAGGTGGCCCTAGCCGGGTGTACCGAAATCGGATGAAACGCATCCAGGTTGGCATACGACCGCTCGACGAGCGCACCGGCGGCCTCACCGCGGGTGGGGTGTACGTACTCGCCGGCGCGCCCGGAAGCGGCAAGCTCGGCGCCGTACTCCAGTTCCTGCACACCGGTCTCGACACGGGAGATCGGGTGGCGCTGCTCACGACCATGGCACCGGAACAGGTGATCGAGCAGGCGCTGCACTTCAGCTTCGACCTGCAAACCCCATGGGAGGACGGCCGCCTGCGGCTCCTCGGGTTCGCCGACGAGTTCGATCGACGGCTCCTGAGCGCTGCCGAACCTGCGCAGGCCTTCGACGAGCTGTCAGACCTCGTCGGTCGGGATGTGGCGCGCGTCGGGGTGGATCCCGGAAAGCCTCTCTGGGAGACCCGAGCCGGGACATCGCTGGCCAGCCGGTTCATCGCCTGGGCCGAGTCGACCAAGGCCACGGTGCTGGTCACGATCGCCAGTGACCTCTCGGACACGCTGTCCCCCTCAACGGAGTGGGTACTGCAAAGCGCAACGGGTGTGCTAAAAATCGAGAGGCTCCCCAGTGGGCTCAGACACCTCTGGGTGCGTCGTCTCAGCCCTCCGATCGATCACCAGGGAGCCATTTCGTTGGAGGTCGTCCCCGGTAGGGGCCTCTGTGAGCCGACGGGGCGGTTCGACCGTCGACGAACGGACACGCCCATCGGGAGCGAGCGGCGTCTCCTCCTGCTCACGTTGGCCGCCGCTCCGGAGGAGTTGCTCGCCTGGGCCCGCACCAGCTACGACACCGTCGAGCTGGCCGAGCCACTCCAACTCGTCTCCAGCCTCCAAGAGGGCGAGGAGTACGGGGTGGTGTTGGTCTATCTCGATCGGGACGGCTGCCGCGAGGCGGCTGAGACCTGTCGGGCCATTCGACCACTGACCGGCGCACCGATTGTCTTGGCCACCGACGACCGCCTGCGGGCTACCGATCGCACACAGGCACTCGACGCGGGCGCAAACGATTTCCTCAGCGACAACTTCAGTTTCGTCGAACTGGCCTCACGCATCGATCGCGCCATGCAGGCCGCGAGTGGATCGCCACGAGTGCGCCGAAGAGA
>JAOTWK010000570.1 GCA_029862935.1 Gemmatimonadota bacterium
TCATCGGAGGATGCGCAGCTCGCCGCGGAAAACAGGTCGCCCGAGAACACGAACCCGGCGATCTGTCCGCTCAGGAGCTTGTTCACCTCGATGGTGAGCACCACGAACACGCGCTGATTGACGTCGAGGTCGCTGGGCGTGCCGAAGTAGGTGGTGTCGGCAGCATAGATGTGGAGGTCAAACGTGTCACTGTGCGCCTGGATCTCCGCGTCCGTCAGCGAGTCGGCGGCCGGGTTGTTGAGATCGGTCACGAAGATTCCGGCCGACCCCACCGTCTTCACCACCACATCGATCCCAATCGAGTCGCACGCTCCCGTGGTGTTCCCCGTCCCGCCCGTGTTGTCGATGTTCGGCACGTGGAGATGGAGCGTGTCGCCGACGTTCGGGACCGCCATGGCGGCCGCCGGGCTCCGCGCCGCTGCCGGACGCAGCGCCGGGTTGGTTGCCGGGTCGAGGAACTGCCGCTCGAACGCGCGGATGCGCTGTTCCGCTCGATCATGGGCTACTCGGCGCTCTATCTCCTGGAGATTCACTGCCGAGGGCGCGGAACGAACACTCCGAGGAGAGGACGCGGGAACCATCGCCACCGGCGCGGGGGCCGCTGCCCCCTGCACCGCGGTCATCGTGTACGAGAGCATGAGCGTGGGCGATTCGGCGGCCGCTCCCACCCCAACGAGATACTCGTCACCCCCGGTGGCGGACGGGCCGAACTGGAGACAGAAGCTCGTCGGGTCCTGGACCAGCATCATCTCACCAGGTGGAAGCGCCAGCAGGCTAGCAGGGCGCACCGGGTGGCTCACCGTGTTGCTGTTGGTCCCGCTGACCGTGACCTGCACATTGACGGCCCGGACCGGCTGACACGCGAACGCCGGGACCGTGATGTCGAGGCTTGTCGCCGTCGCGGACGTCACCACCGCTGGGAGCCCACCGACCGTCACCGTGTTGTTGGCCGGGGTTGTGCTGAACCCCGTCCCCGTGAGGGTGGCCGATGCCCCCTCCACCATCGTATCGGGGTTCACGGCAACGAGTGACAGGTTGGTGCCGGTTGCGGTGAAGGTCACCGGATCTCCTTTGAGACCCGCCGCGCTGGCGTCGACGGACTGTGACCCGAGCGTCGCGCCTAGGGTCCAGGTCGTGGACGCTTCGCCGTTCGCAGCGGTCTGCACGTTGGTCGGCGTTACCGACCCGCTTCCTGCGGCGGGCGTGAAGACGATGTCCGCGCCCGCGACACCGTTGGCATACTGGTCGATGACCTTCACGACGATTGGGGCGGGAAGTGCCGCACTCACCGTGCCGGTCTGCGCATTGCCGGACAGGGCGAAGACCGAGTCGGCGGCGGCTGGGGTGGCGGTGGCACCGAACTGCGCGGTAGTGGTGCCACCGGCTGGCGTCGCGGTGACAGTATGCGCGCCCGCTGCCGTTCCAAAGGTCCACTGCGCGGCCACGCGTCCCCCTGAGCCGGTGGCCGCGCTCCCTGGCGAGACATTCCCGCCGGAGGCTGACGCGGCGAAGGCTACGTTCACCCCCGCGATCGCGTTCCCCCGACTGTCGTTGACGATGAGCACGAGGGAATCGGCCAAAACAGTTGCAACCGGTGCGGTCTGCGCATCGCCGGACAGCTTCTGCAGCTGGGCCGCCCGCTGGGCCACCGTGACGCTCGCCTGCCCGCTCGCCGCTCCCGATGACGCCGTGACCGTCGCCGAACCGTTCGCGACGGCCGTAACGACGCCGCTCGCGCTCACCGAGGCGACGGCCGCGCTCGACGAGGTCCAAGACACCGATGCGCCTGACATGACGTTGCCGTTCTGATCCCGGACAGTAGCCGACAAGGCATCGGTCGCGCCGAGTGCATCCAGGGCCACACTGGCCTTGTTGAGTGTGAGGGTTGTCGGCACCGGATTGGGCCCGGTCCCGCCGCCCTCGGAACAGGCCAGCTGCACAGTCACGCTCAGCGCGAGGCCGAGCACGGCGAAGCGAAGCAGGGAAGATGAACGCGTCACGGGTCCAACACCTCACTTTGGGGTCGCAGGAGCGCCTTCCTATGGTCCGACGGCTGCCGCCGACAAACAACGCATGCTACCGGCTGTGGCGGGAGCGGCGCCGTGACCCAGCGCACGGGGCGCCCGCGGCAATCTACTTCAGGGTCCGCTCGAACAGCTTGAAGATCCTCGTATACTCGTCGGCCCAGCTGGAGGCTTGCTGAAACCCGTGCCGTTCAGCTGGATAGATTGCCACCTCCCAGTTGTCCTTTCCCAACTCGATGAGTCGCTGTGCCAGCCGAGCCGTATCGTAGAAGAGCACGTTTTCGTCCACCATACCGTGCGCGATGAGGAGGTCGCCCTCCAGGCCGTCGGCAAAGTAGATGGGTGACGACCGACGATACGCCAGCGAGTCGTTCTGCGGCTCGTTGAGAATGTTGGCCGTGTACGGGTGGTTGTAGTGCGCCCAATCGGTGACCGGACGGAGCGCTGCGCCGGCCCTGAACACGCCCGGCGTGGTAAACATCGCCATCAGCGTGATGAAGCCCCCGTAGCTTCCGCCGTAGATCCCGATACGCGCGGAATCCACCCCCCTGGTGCCGACGAGCCACCGGGCCCCGTCGACCTGATCGGTGAGATCCAGCCCGCCCATGTGCTGATAGATGGC
>JAOTWK010000571.1 GCA_029862935.1 Gemmatimonadota bacterium
CTCTGACCATTGCTGCGCTGCCATGCGTGAGGTTTGCGCAGTGAGAAGACCGATCAGAACCAGGGTGCTGCTGAGCATGACACGACGCATGGGAGGGCTCCTCTAGAATTCCCGCTTCTTCATCTCGTTGAACAGTCGGCGCGTTTGGGGATCTTCGTCCTCTTGGTCCGGTAACGTGTGGTCGAACTTCCGCCGGACCTTGGCCTTCTCTTTGGCCACCTTGGCAGCGTTCTTCTTCGCCAACGCGGCCAGTTTCTTCTCATCAATAGGCATGAAAGTGTTCCTCCGATAGGGCGGTGAGACGGTGCAGCGGTGAGCAGATAGATACCCACTGACCGTCAATCCAACCTCCCATCATTACATCATCTCTTCTGGTAGCGGCTGTGGGCCCGGGACGATCCCCTGGATATCGGGATCCTCGCCCGTATCGCGGGTCTGTGCCGCTTCATCCGCTCGTTCGGCCTTCAGTTCCTTGCGCGCCACGCGCTTTTCCTGCTTCGCCTTGCGCTTCTCCTGTTTGGCACGCTCTCGCGCCCGCTTTGCCTGGCTCGCTGGTCCCGGTCTCGCCATAGTCTTCACTCCATTCTGCTGTTTGGATGTACAGCAAGGTAATACAGTTCTCAGATATCGGTTATCGGCCATTTGGGTTGGGACAGGACGGTCGAGAATGGTCGAGGGTGGTCGAACACGGTCAAGGGTGACCGACAAGCGGTCAAGGGCAACCAGGATGAACACGGTCGCTTCCCTTTTACGCCCAGTGACCCCGCTATCTTGCAGTCGTCCATCGCTTGCCACTTTGCCTAGCTTTTCGCACATTGGACAGGAAAACGAGGCTGTGACGGCATGCCAGCATCTTCCACGAGTTGCGAGCGCTGCCACACGCCACTTCCCGTTGACGCATCCTTCTGCCCGACGTGTGGCGCGGCGACGCCGGTAGGACCACAGGTCACCACGCCACAACCCGACGATGCGGTTCAAGATCTTCGGCACGGACTCGAGTCCGCGCTAGCACACCACTATCACATCGAGCGAGAGCTCGGACGCGGCGGCATGGCCGTGGTCTATCTCGCACAAGACTTGAGACACAAGCGCCGCGTCGCGCTCAAAGCGCTGCTCCCCGACGTCGCAGCTCTCCTCGGACCGGATCGCTTCCTGCGCGAAATCGAGATCACGGCACAGCTCCAGCACCCCAACATCGTGCCCGTCCACGACTCCGGGAACGTCGACGGGACGCTGTACTACGTGATGCCCCACATCGAGGGCGAGTCGCTGCGCGATCGACTGAAGCGATCGAAGCAGCTGCCGCTCGACGAGGTCGTCCAATTGGTCCGCGAGGTCGCTGATGCGCTCCAATACGCACACGAGCGCGGGGTCATCCATCGCGACGTCAAGCCCGAGAACATCTTGCTGTCCGCTGGCCACGCCCAAGTGGCCGACTTCGGGATTGCCCGTGCCGTGAGTGCCGCCGGCGCTTCATCGCTGACGCAAACGGGAGGAGTGCTCGGAACGCCAGCCTACATGGCGCCGGAACAGGCAGCCGGACTGCCGGACGTGGACGGACGTGCCGATCTCTATGCCCTCGCGTCCGTTGCGCATGAGTGTCTGGCCGGTACTCGTACCGCCCCGATGTCCTCCGTGCGTGGCTCGGAAAGCGTTCTGGTCAGCGGACGACCCGACGTGAGCCCCAAGCTGGCCCGGGCCCTGTCGGCGCCACTCGCATTGGAGCGCGACCTACGCCCGTCCACGGCCCAAGACTGGCTCGCCATGCTCGCCGCGACGGAACGGCGCACCAGGTCACCGAGACTTGTGGCCTTGGTGGCCGTGGTTGTAGCCGTACTTGCCATCGTCGTTGGCTGGTGGGTGCGCGGACTCCGAATTGGGCCGACGGAGGCGAGCGACGTTCGGCGGATCGCGATGCTCCCGATCACCGTGTCCGGAACGGGCGACCCGACCTTCGAGGCGACGCTCACCAATGCGTTCGAACAACAGCTCCGGTATCTCCCGGGCGCTGAGCTCGTGGGTGACTCGACACAAGCGACGGAGCTTCTGCGCGTGTACGCAGCACTCGCGCCGGATAGTCAGGTCCAGCTCGATGTGCAAGTGCTCGCCTCTACGGGCCGGGACATCACCAATGCGAAGCGCTCGGGTCGTGCCGACAGCCTTCCCGGCGTGGTGGCAGCCGTGCTCAGTGACGTCTACGCTGCCCAGATTGCCGCCGAGCGCATCGGGTGGAGTCAGGCGTTGCCACGGCGCACCGATACGTGGCTGGACTACACACAGGGAGAGCAGCTCTTCCGCAGTGGTGACTACATTGAAGCGGCGCGTCACTTCGAGCGCGTCATCGAACGCGAGCCGTCCTACGCCCCGGCACATTTCAAGCGCATGCTCACCGAAGTGCTGCGGAGTCGCCCCACGCGCGCGATGACCGAGGTTGAACGCGCGCTCGCTGCCGCGCGAGCGTTTCGCGATTCACTCGATCTTACCACGCGTGACCTGTTGGCGGGCTACGACATCCTCATGAGCCGCGGCGATCTCGACAGTGCGCTCGCGACGTTTGCGGCGATCGTTGATCGGAACCCACAGGCAATCGATGCGTGGTTCATCCTCGGGTATTTGAAG
>JAOTWK010000572.1 GCA_029862935.1 Gemmatimonadota bacterium
CTGCTGCGATGCCGCGGCCGGCATCGTTGCCGACACCACCATCGCCAGTACCAGCAGAGCCCGCACCGTGACCCGAACCATCGCATTCGCGTGCATTCCACACCCCATCACCGTTGTGACCAGCCCCCAGAGTGGAACGATACCCATATGACGGGATCGAGGCGAGCACCGACACCCTTGCGAGCCCCGCTTCGCTGCGTAACCTTGGCCACATTCGAACGACGCCGAGGCCTTCGATGCGTATCCTCGCCGGAACCAGCGGCTATGCATACAAAGAGTGGAAGGGGAGTTTCTACCCGGACGACCTCCCCAACGACCAGATGCTGAGCTTCTACGCTCGCCAATTCGGGACCGTCGAGATCAACAACACGTTCTACCGACTGCCTTCGTCGAAGGTCCTGCTTCAGTGGGCGGAGCAGGTTCCACCCGACTTCACGTTCATTCTGAAAGCGTCGCAGCGGATCACCCACCGCAAGCGCCTCAAGGACGCAGAGGAGCCGCTGTCCTACCTGCTACAGAACGCCTCCCTCCTCGAAAGCCGTCTCGGGCCCATTCTGTTCCAGCTGCCACCGAACCTGAAACTGGACTTGGCGCGCCTCCGCGACTTCCTCGCCGTGCTCCCCGCCGAGACTCGGGCGGCCTTCGAGTTCCGGCATCCGTCCTGGTTCGCGGACGATGTGTACGACGCGCTACGCGAGCGTGGAGCAGCGCTGTGCGTCGCCGACACCGATGAAGACACGCCGGCCAAGGAGGCAACAGCGGCGTTTGGGTACCTGCGGTTGCGCCGCGAACACTACGGGCCGGCAGAACTCGGGGCCTGGGGGGACTGGGTGCGCGCGCAGCCCTGGGATACCGCCTTCGTCTTCTTCAAGCACGAAGACGCCGGGGCCGGCCCCGCCTTGGCGAAGCAATTTCTGGAGGTGGTCGGCGGCTGAGCCCGCAGCGCCCATCAGCGTCCCGCGAGTTTCCTGAGGCGTTGCCACTGGCTCTTGGTGGCCGGAACCACCGAGAGCCGTCCCATTCGGACGAGCGCCAGATCCTTGAAGGCGGGATCCGCCTTGATGGCACTGAGCGCCACCGGATTCGGGAGCCTCCCGGCGGCCTGGAGATCGATCACCACGATACGCTCGTCGTCGGCCTCCGGATCCGGATAGGGATCGGTCGTGACCTTGGCCTCGCCCACGACAGCTTTGTCCTTCCCGGTATGGTAGACGAGCACCGGATCTCCGGAACGCATGGTGCGGATGTGCTTGAGCGCGAGGTTGTTTCGGACCCCGTCCCAGCGCGTGGATTTCTCGCGCTCGAGGTCGTCGAAGCTGTAGGTGGAGGGCTCGGTCTTCAGAATCCAGTAGTTCGGCATCACATCCTCACAGATTCCTGATCCAATCGGCCGTCACCCGACCGATCTCATTGATGACGTCGGCCGGATCACGGCCCAGCCGTTTGGGGAGCTTGAACGAATGATCCCCGCCGTCGACGACGTGGAGCGTAGCGCGCGTGCCGAGCTCACGAGCCACCGTTTCGACGAGCGGCAGTTGGGCCAACGCGTCGCGGGTGCCCTGCATGAACAGCATCGGCACCCTCACCTTGGCGAGATGCGTGGCCCGGGACCGACCGGGCTGGCCTGGCGGGTGGAGCGGGAACCCAAAGAACACGAGTCCGCGGACATGCGGGAGCATGCCCTTTGCGGCGGCCTCGGAACTCATCCGCCCACCGAACGACTTGCCGCCGGCCACCACCGGCAGCGGGCCATCTGCCGCAGTGCTCTGAACGGCGGCACGCACGGTGGCCATGGCGACGCTTGGTGTGTCCGGCCGGCGGCGACCCGCTTCCATGGAGGGGAACTGATACCGAAGAGTCGCAATACCCTCGGCGGCGAGCGCGTCCGCTACCGCCGCCATGAACGGGTGTGTCATCCCAGCCCCGGCGCCGTGCGCCAGCACCAGGAGAGCGTCGGCCTGGCTCGGACGGGAGAACAGGCCCGAAACCTCTCCCGATGGCGTGGCGATCGTGCGGGGCATCGGCCCGGTCATCGTGTCATCTCGAGGTCCGGGGTCATTCCGGGGCCGCCAGCTTCCCCTGCAGGCGACGTAACGCGCCAGCCAGGTCCGGCGCGAGATCGAGGACGGGGCGGAGCGGATCCTCGCCCAACCCCTTCATACGAGCCGGAGCGGTGCGGATGGTATGCTGGTCGAGGCGCAGCGCGGCATCGACCTCGTCCCACGCGAGTGGCATCGACACGGATGCGCCGGGAATGGGACGGACACAGAATGGTGCGACCAACAGCTTGCCGTGCCCGTTTTGCAGGAAGTCCACGTACACCTTCCCTTCCCGCTGCGCCGGTAGCCGTGCAACGGTCGCAATCTCGGGCAGCTGCACCACGGCCAGACGGGCCAGCAACTCGCCCAGGGCTCGCGATTCCTCATGCGTGCACTGGCGCCCCAACGGAACGAGCACGTGGAGTCCCGACGAGCCGCTGGTTTTCACGAATGCCGGGAGTGCGATCTCGTCGGTGAGGCGGTGCAGTGCCTGGGCAACCTCGACGACATGCTCGAACGGAGCTTCCTTCGGATCGAGATCGAGGATACACCAGTCCGGTCGGCCAAGATCACTCACT
>JAOTWK010000573.1 GCA_029862935.1 Gemmatimonadota bacterium
GTCTGACTCCGCAATCGCCAGCTCGATCTGGCGGCGGACGCCGGCGTGGAGCACATCCTTGCTCTCCGTCGTCCACCCACCGGTGTCGACCAGCCAGAAGTGGCAGCCGGTCCATTCTGCGGCGGCGAAGTTGCGATCTCGAGTGACCCCGGGGCGATCATCGACGATCGCGGGGCGACCACCGACGATGCGGTTGAACAGCGTGGACTTCCCGACGTTGGGCCGGCCCACGAGCGCGACCGTTGCGCCTCTCACGGCTGACCCTCATGGGGGAACGCGTCGGCGAAGTCATACGAGGGGCGCACGGCGACCGGAGACTGCTTCGTGAGCTCGTCGAATGTCAGGTCATCGAGGAATGCACCGTGGTCGCCGACCGCCTCCGCGGGTACCAGCGCCACGTCGAGATCGGGGTGGTCCCGCAGCGCATGCAGGAACGTGCGCCCCGGCAGCAGACCTGCCGATGTGACCGATGCGCCGAACAAGCCGTTCTCCAAAATGATGAGCCGAAAGGTGCCGCCGGTCGCTTGTGTCAGGACGTCGAGCACCTGCGGCATCAGTCGGCCCATGGCCGTTCCCGTCAGCACGCCGATCAGTTGGCCGGAGAGATCGGCCAACCCACCGTGCGCGTGACGGACGCGGGTCTGAAGAAAACGTACGCTCCCCACCCCATTCTCCACTTGCTCGAAATCGCCATAGTCCGAGGCTGGCGGCAGCGGAGCGTTTGCCGCGAGGTAGAGGTCGTCAGATCCGTACACCCATGGATGGCCCCGCTCGCTACGCGCCCGCTCGCTGACCGCGTCGACGAGCTCGAGCGCCGCCTGACACTCGGCCGCGGTGGGCTCGCGCACGAGGTGCATCTTGCTGTACTCGGTGAGGCCTACGGGCACCACGGACACCGAAAGCACCGCGTCGCCGAGCCCGTAGAGATCGTCGATGCTTTGTTCGAGCAGTGCTCCGTCGTTCAAGCCTGGCTGTAAGACGATTTGCGTGTGGAACCGAATTCCTCCGTCAGCCAACTGCGCGAGCTGCGGGACGATGCTCGGTGCTCGCGGATTGCGGAGGAGCCGTCGGCGGGTGATCGGGTCGGTGGCATGCACAGATACGTACAGCGGCGAGAGCCGGTATTCCAGAATCCGCCGCACGTCCTTCGACTTCAGATTTGTGAGCGTGGCGAAGTTGCCGTAGCGAAACGAGAGACGGTAATCGTCATCCCGAATGTAGAGCGATTGACGGAGTCCGTCCGGCAGTCCGTCGACGAAGCAGAAATCGCAGCGGTTGGCACAGCGACGGATGTGCGGTGGCTCGAGTTCAACGCCGAGTGCTGAGCCCTCTGGTCGCTCGATGTCGTACTCGTACAGGACGCCCTGCGGGGAACACGCTGAAACGGTGAACTGGTCTTCGGCGGTCAGGAATTCCCAGTCCAGGAAGTCTTCGATGGTACGTCCATCGACGGACAGCAACTCGAAGCCCGGTGCAAGGCCGAGGTCGGATGCGATCGAATTGGGGGCGACAGCCTGCACTCGGACCATTGCGGTCGCTGCTCCTGGACAGTCATGCTGGGGATGCGAAGACGAGGAAAGATAACCGCCCCGCGTCGGGAGGCTGTCCCGTCACGGGGCGTGGTGCGGTGTTGTCGTGCCGCCTACTGCTGGCGATACCGCCAAGCCGTGGCACCGCTCACCTCGGTCCTCACGCTCAGGGCGTGCCGCCGTCGCGACTCGAGCGGTGGAATCTGCGCTGCCACTGTGGCGAGGACGGTGCCGGCGGCATCCAAGAAGTCGAACACCAGTGTTGTTGCCGCAAGCTGTCGCCCGGTGAGGTTCACGACTGACCCGTTGACAATCGCGCTGGTCGCCGCAGGCACAAACTGCGTGATGGTCACCCCCCATCCCAGGCCCGAATCGGCCTGTGCGACGTATTTTCGCACGGAATCGGCGTTACCGGCCAGATCCCAAGCCGCGGCCATCATCCGCACGGCCTGGGGGTTGAGTGGATCGACGGCGAGAAGACTACTGGTCACGCTCATGAGTTCAGCGGTGTCGTGCGCCGCGTAGTGCACCCGTGAGAGCACGTACAACGCATCGTGTGCGTGTGGGTTCCGGGTCGTCACGATGTTCAGCAGCGCTGCCGCTTCGGGAACCATGCCATCGTTGAAAAGATTCGTCCCAACCTGAGTGAGAGCCCCAAGATCGAGATCCTCCATGCCTGCGATTCGCGCCGTGAGATCAGCCAGGCGGCTGCGATACCCCACGATGGAGTACCGGCGCAAGAGCCGAAGCATGGTCTCGGCGTCATCGGGATACCGATCGAGGTACTGCTCGTAGGCCTTGAGCCCGCCGGCGAGGACGTTTGTCGCGGCGGCGCTGTCGCGGTCGTGGGCGGCTTGGACACCCGCAAGCTGCGCGCGAGCCGCAGCGATGTGATCGGCTAACGTCGTTGAGTCGCGTTGTACGGCCGCGCGGGTGTCAGGGCGAAGGTTGCGACCTGACCATTCTGCGACCAACGCGGCCAGCCGAGCGGAATCCCGCTCGATGGCGGTGATCAGGGTGTCGCGTTGCACTCGGGTCTGCAGTACCTGGGATATAGACGGATCTCGGAACGCCACCGCCTCGT
>JAOTWK010000069.1 GCA_029862935.1 Gemmatimonadota bacterium
GACCGCGTCACGGGCCCACGAACTCCTTGCTCATGCGCATGCCGAATCGCACGAGTGCTTCGTAGGCGATGGTATCGCTCCAGCCAGCAAACTCGTCAATGCCGATCTCGTGATCTCCGTCGGTACCGACCACGGTCGCGAGGTCGCCAATCCGCACGCGCGACTCGGGTCCCGCATCGACCATCACGAAATCCATCGTCACTCTGCCGACGATCGGCAGGCGCTTCCCGTGCAGCACCACGTGGGCTCGACCCTTGACGTGGCGCGGCACGCCATCTGCGTAGCCGATAGCCAACGTTGCCACGGTAGTCGGGCGCGGAGCCTTCCACTCCGCGCCGTAGCTCACGGTGCCGCCCGCCGGCACTCGCCGTACGCTCACCACCGGTGCGCGCACCGAGGCCACTGGCTGCGGCCGCGGCAGATCGGGTGCATGCTCACCCCCATACAAGAAGATCCCCGGCCGCACAAGATCGGGCCCAGTTCCGAGGCGCCAGGCCCCAGCGCTGTTGGCCGCGTGGAGCAGCGCCGGACGTGCCGACAGGGACGCGAGAGCTCGCTCGAACCGCTCCCACTGCATCGACACACTCTCGGACCCCTGGTCAGCTGCGTAGAAGTGCGTGAACGCCGCTTCCAACTGCCTCGACTCGAACGCACGCAAGACCTCCGTTGCATCCCACGGCACACCGCAGCGTCCCATACCACTGTCGATCTCGAGGTGGTACGGCAGGGACCACGCATTCGCGACCTCGGGATCGTCGAGCACAGCTCGAAGGTCCCATTCCCGATACTGGGACTCCATGGCCGCCGTCACCGGCGTGAACACGAGAAGCGGCCGTGTGATGCCGGCTTGGCGCAACGCCACCGCCTCGTCCAGCGTCGCGATGGCATAGCCCCACGGCCTGAGCTGCTCGAGCGCGCGCACCACGGGAATAGCCCCCAGCCCGTAGGCATCGGCTTTGACAACCGGAAGGAGGGCGGCACCGCCGGCGGCACGCTGAACTGTCCGCGCGTTGGCAAGGAGATTCGCCAGATCCACCTGGATCCAGGCGCGACTGGACGGTACCTGCGTTGACATGCTATTGAAGGGACGCGTATTGTACCGGCCCGAGTATGCAAATGCAAGAACCATCAGCGGTTGGACGGATTGTCGCGCTCGTGCGCGACCTGCGGCAGCGCTGCCCGTGGGACCGGGCGCAAACGCGCGCAACGTTGCGGCCGTACCTAGTCGAGGAAGTCCTCGAGCTCGATCACGCGTTGGGCGGTGGTGACCGCGGGCAGATTCTCGAGGAGCTCGGGGACGTACTGCTTCACGTCGCCTTCCAGATCGTGCTGGGTGAGGAAACCGGTGAGTTTGGCGCCGATGACCTCACTCGATCTGTCGAGCGCAAGATGTGGCGTCGGCACCCACACCTCTTCGGTGAGCAGGGCGACGTCCAGCACAGCGGCCATGTGGAAGACACATGGGAACAGACAAAACTGTCGGAGCCGGGCGCGGATCAGGCAAGCGTGCTCGATGGCCTCCCCCCTACCCTTCCACCGTTACTCAGAGCGTTTCGGCTGCAAGAGCGGGCGGCAGGGGTCGGGTTCGACTGGCCAGACGCCGCGGGCCCGCTGGAGAAAGTGCACGAGGAGGTCGAGGAGCTTTCTGAGGAGATTGCCGACGCGACATCTTCAGCCGCGGTCGTCGAGGATGAGATCGGAGATCTCTTCTTTGCGGTCGTCAATCTCGCCCGAAAACTCGGACACGACCCACGCACAACCCTCGAGCAGGCCAACGCCAAATTCGAGCGGCGGTTTCGCCGGATCGAGCAATTGGCCAAGGAACGCGGCCTCGATATGAGTCAGGCGACACTGGAAGACCTGGATCGTTTGTGGGAGGAGGTGAAGGGAGAATAGCCATCAGCTATCAGCCTTCAGCAGTCAGCTGTTGGCGGTCAGCAGCCGGCCGATTCGATGGCCGCCTGTTCTTGGAGTTGCTGAGAGCTGAAGACTGAAGGCCGACAGCCGCTACGGATACAACCTCGTGATCATGCGCGGGAACGCGATGGCTTCGCGGATGTGCTGAATGCCGCAGATCCAGGCGACCGTGCGCTCGACGCCAAGCCCAAATCCCGAGTGTACGTAGGTACCGTAGTTACGGAGATCGAGGTACCAGCGGTAGTTCTCCTCTGGCAAGTCGAGCTCCCTAATGCGTCGCAGTAGCTTGGTGCCGTCGTCTTCGCGCTGACTGCCGCCGATGATCTCACCGTAGCCCTCGGGCGCCAGACAGTCGTTGTTGAGAACCGTTCGCGTGTCGTCGGGGTTCTCCTTCATATAGAACGCCCTGACCGCCTTGGGGTAGTTGAACACGAACACGGGTCGGTCGAAGGCTTTGGCGAGCAAAGTCTCCTCTTCGGCGCCGAGGTCGACACCCCAGGTGACACCCGACCCAAGAGCCCTGAGCTTGTCGATCGCGTCGGTGTACGAGATACGATGGAACGGCGGTGCCACACGCTCGAGCGGTGCCGTGTCCCGTTCCAACTCTGCCAGCTCGGCCGACCGACGATCCAGGCAGCGGGCGACGATGTGGGAGACGAACTCTTCCTGGAGTCGCATGTTATCGTCCGAGTCGTACCACGCCATTTCCGGCTCGACCATCCAGAACTCGGTCAGATGACGCCGCGTCTTGGATTTTTCCGCCCGGAACGTCGGACCGAAGCAATAGACCCGACCCAGCGCGGCCGCGGCAGCCTCGAGATAGAGCTGTCCCGTCTGTGCAAGGTACGCTCTGCCCAAATCGAAGTACTCGGTCTCGAACAGCGTTCCGGCCGATTCTCCGATGGATCCCGTGAGGATGGGCGTGTCGACGAGAAAGAAATCGCGCTGGTAGAAGAAGTCGCGTATCGCCTGGACAACCTCATGGCGCACACGCATGATCGCAGTCTGCCGGCGGCTCCGCAGCCACAGGTGGCGATGCTCGAACAGGAAGGCCGTTCCGTGTTCTTTGGGCGTGATCGGGAAATCGACACTGGCACCCAGCAGTTCGAATCCCGCAACACTCAACTCGACGCCGCCGGGGGATCGGGCGTCCGAGCGAACCGATCCCGTGACCGCCACGGACGATTCCTGGTCGGCGCGCCGGAAGGTCTCCCACGCTTCGGGCTCCACGTCGGCCTTCGACAGCACGCACTGGAGGAGGCCCGTTCCGTCTCGCAACACGAGAAATGCGATCTTCCCGCTCGATCGGGTCGTGGTTACCCACCCTCGAACCGTCACATCCTCGCCTACGTGCGAGGGAAGGTCGGCAATGTACAGCGACGTCATTGGGCCGAAATCGTAGCCGCCGCCTTTGTGTGTGTCAACGCACTCGCATGCCCGGCTGTCCGGGTTCCGGCTCCAGCGCAGGAAGTCCAGACCTGGACCACGTACCTCGCGACCCTCTCGCGGGCGCCCTCGGCCAACGAGATCGTGCCCACGACACCCGAGTTGCGGTTCGAGTTCGACGTTGGGCGAGCGCCGTCCGGTCCGCTCGCGGTCGGCGACAGCGTCCTCGTCGCCTCGACGAGTGACAAAAAGATCGCCGTTCTGCGACGCGAGTCGGGCATGTTGGTGTGGCGGCGACGGCTCAAGGGCCCGGGAGCGGGAGGCCCACTCTTCGCCGGTGACCGGCTCTTTGCGGCCAGCGGCGACCGTGATGGTGCGGTCCACGCCTACGAGCTCGAGTCGGGAAAACGCCTGTGGGCACGGCGCATCGGTCCGGTGGTCGGACCGCTCGGCGCATTTGGCGCCACGGTCTACGCCGCGACGGCGTCCGGCCTTGTGGTGGCGCTCGACAGCGCGCGCGGAGACATCATCTGGCAGCGCCGCTTCCCGCAGCCGCTGCGGTCCGGCGTGACCGTACTCGGGCCTCACGTTCTCGTGAGCAGCGACGATTCGCTTTATCTCGTGTCCCGGCGCACAGGTGAGCGCGCGGCGGCGACCCGCACCGCAGGATCGGTGATCCGCCCTCCTGCCGTCGTCGATCAGCTGCTGGTCACCGCATCTCCGGACGGCATCGTCGAAGCCTTCGAGCTTCCGACACTCGAGTCACGCTGGAGGCGGATGGTAGAGAGCCCCATGTTTGGCAGTCCGAGCATTGCGCGCGACACGGTGTTCGTGACGACAATGGATGGTGCCCTGTGGCGGATTCCGATCGACGCCCCCTGGGCAGCGACGATGCAGGACATCGGCATTCCGATGCGAGCGACGCCAGCCCCGGTCGCCGGGGGGGTGTTGGTTGCGACCGTGAACGGCGAGATCCTGATGCTGGACGGTGCGAGTGACGTTCCGCGGTGGCGGCTCGAGGCTGACGCCGCGCTCGAGGATCCTCCGCTGGTGTCGGACGGCACCATCTTGCTGATCGACGGAACGGGCACCGTTCGTGCCTGGGGCCCGACGAGGACCGAGGAGGGCGGAACGTGAATCGGCGTCCGGCGTATGGGAGGAAGGCATGAACCGTCACCCCGCTCGCTTGTCCTCGACCCTGGCGTTGCTCGGCATTTTGAGCAGCGCCCTGCCAGGATCTGTGCTGGCCCAGGACCTGCCACAGCCAACGACACGTCCGCTGGTGGCGCAGGTCTCGCATTGGGGGCGGTGGGTCACCCTGCTCGGTGCGGGTGGACTCATCGCCGCAGCGGCCGTGCGCCACAGTGACGCTCAGGGAGCGCTCGCCCAGCTCGAGGACTTCTGCCGGCAGGATCTGAATGCCTGTGCCCTCATTGCGGATGGGTCCGGGAGCGAGGTGTACGCGAGCGACCAAGCGGAGGTACTCTACGCCGAGTACGCCTCGCGGCAGCAAAATGCCCGCAGCTTTCTCCTCGGCGGCCAGATCTCTCTCCTCGCCTCTGGAACCATGTTCCTGATCGACCTGTTGCACCGAGTTGAGGACTTCGACAACATCCCGTACACACCTCTCGAGCTCTTCACGGGCTCGCGCCACCTTGGGTTTACGATTCGGTTCTGACGACGCTCCTTTGGTGGATACCGCACATGCAGGAGTGACATATGGCAAGTGAGCTTGCGGCCAAGCAGTGCATCCCGTGTAGGGGAGGCGTTCCGCCCCTCAAGGGAGCGGATATCGCGACGTTGCTCGAGAAGCTCGGCGGGGACTGGACGGTCGTCGACGAACACCATCTCGAGAAGGAGTACGGGTTCGCCGACTTCGCCACGGCGCTCGAGTTCACCAATCGGGTTGGGGCGATCGCCGAGCGCGAGGGCCACCACCCAGACATCTATCTCTCGTGGGGCAAAGTCGGCATCAAGATCTGGACGCACAAGATCGACGGCCTTACGGAGAGTGATTTCATCCTCGCCGCCAAGGCAGACGAAGCGCTTTAGGCCGGCTTGGAAGCGCGCACGAACGCGCTCACGAACCCGCCGACGCCTGGCACGGTGAACTCGCGGGTCACCTCGAACTCGATGTTGGTGAACCCGGCCCCTTCGAGCTGCCCGCGATAGTCATTCTCCTCGAGCGCGCCAGCGACGCACGCCGACCAAAGCTTCAGACTGGCTCGGACGACTTTGCCAAGCGGACCCCGAGAGACGATGTCACTCACCGCAAACCTTCCGCCCGGCCTCAGCACACGGTGGGCCTCGCGGAACACCTGGGCCTTGTCCGCCGACAGGTTGATGACGCAGTTCGATATGATGACGTCGACTGAGGCGTCGGGCAGGGGGATGTCCTCGATCTCCCCTCTCAAGAACTCGACGTTTTCGACACCAGCGTCACGTTGATTTCTGCGGGCGAGCTCCAGCATCTCGTCGGTCATGTCGAGGCCGTAAGCTTTGCCCCTGGGCCCGACTCGCCGCGCGGAGAGCAGCACGTCGATTCCCCCGCCGGATCCCAAGTCCAGAACGATCTCGCCGGGAGACAAATCAGCGAGCGCCGTCGGATTGCCACACCCCAGCGACCCCTCGACTGCACCCTTTGGTAGGCCCGCCGTATCACCTGCCTCGTAGATATCCCGCGTCACGGGGTCGCAATGCGCCGCGGTTCCGCAGCAGCCCGACCCACCACCCAGCACCTCCAACGCGGCGCTTGCATAGCGTTCGCGCACGGCGCTCTTCACATCCTTCGCGTCCTTCGCCATCACTGGCTCACTTTCTCATCAAGATTCATTGATGTATTGCGGCAAAAAGAAACACAGGTGCTACCCACAGCACACCTCGAGACTCTTCCCCGCACGCCGCTGTTGCTGCGCGAGTTGCGAGAGCGCATTCGCCGTGTCTTCCAGTGCGTCGGCGTCGAGCGAGTAGAACATCCAGCGCCCGCGTTTCCGTGCACGGACGAGCCCGGCCTCCTTCAAGGTCTTCAAGTGATGTGACAGCAGTGGTTGCGCCACGTCCAGCTGATCCACCAGCTCGCAGACACACGTCTCTTTCCCGACGAGCCGCTCGAGTATGCGGAATCGCGTGTCGTCGGACAGGGCGCGGCAGCAGGCAAGTGATGCCTCACGGCTAGTGGCTCTGACAGGCATGCGTTTAAAATATCAACAATCATTGATATGTCAACATGGAAGTGCCTGGCATTGGAGTCACGGTGCGGTCTCTTCCGGTCCGCAGTCTGCCGCGTATGATGGAGGGACAGTGTACGCGACCCTCCGCCGAGGACCGTGATGCCCGCGCAGCGCCGACGCTTCGGATGGCCCACCATCATCGGGCTTCTGGTGACGATCCCATTGTTGTGGTGGGCGCTCCGAGGTATCCACTTCGCGCAAGTCTGGGAACGCTTCCGCGACTCGGCGAAGCTGCCACTCGCCGCCACGATGGTCGCCGTTGGCCTCACCCTACCCGCGCGTGCCGCGCGGTGGCGGGTGTTGCTGCGGGAGGAGCTCGCTTGGCTCCCCTTCGCCTCGCTCTATCACGCCACCGCCGCAGGATTTGCGGTCAATAACCTCCTCCCGGCACGGGCAGGGGAGGTGGCCAGAGCCTATGCCGCGCGTCGGCTCACGGGTGTGCGGTTCTCGGCGGCAGTAACGACGATCGCTCTGTCGCGAGTCCTCGATGGCGTAACGTTGTTCGCGATTCTCGTATTCGCCACGCTGGTCGGATGGCTGCCGTCGGAGTTTACGATCCTCAATGTGTCGGTGGGTCGAATCATCCTCGTGGCGAGCGTCGTGTTCGCGGTCTTCTTCGCTCTTGCGCTCGGGGCGGCGACGTTTCCGCACCCGGTCCTGCAACTCACCGCGTGGATCAGTGCTCGGACACTGCCCCAGCGGTGGGTGACAGGATTCAACGAGGGAGTGAAAGGGATCATCGATTCACTCGCGGTGATGCGCGATCCGCAGCAATTGGCGCAGGTCGCCCTGTGGTCGGCCGTGATTTGGGGCCTCGGCGGCCTTTCGTTCTTCCTCGCCTTTCTCGCCTTCGACCTCAGCGTACCGTGGCATGCGGCGTTCACGCTGCAGACGCTGATCAACTTCGGTCTCGTGATCCCGTCGACACCCGGGTTCGTCGGCGTGTTCGAGGCCGTCACGCGCGCGAGCCTCTCGATCTATGGCGTGGACGGCGCCTCCGCAGTCTCCTATGCGGTGGCTTATCACTTCTGCTTGTACGCGCCAGTGACGCTGATGGGACTGTGGTCGCTCAACCGCACACGCATCCGCATGGCCGAGGTACAGGAGGAGGTTGACGAGCGGTTCAGCACGGCGGTCCGGCGGCTCACGGGTCAATATGAGCGGGTCGTCGAGCCGTAAGTGTGGCGGCAGGTAACGGCAGAACTGCGGCGGCAGAGGCGCTGGGGCGGCAGTGGCTGATAGCTGATAGCTGACAGCTGACAGCCAACTACCCCACCCCAAACAGCTCGATGCCGCGCTCGTAACGCCGCTCGATGCGGCGGCGCAGCGCGGCGTGTTGCTTTTGCGTCAGATTCTCATCCGCAGCAATGAGTTGGAGCGCGGCTTGGCGCGACGCGACCACGAGGTCGCCATCGCGTTCGAGGTCGGCGAACCGCAGGTTGAACCCGCCCGCCTGTCGAGTGCCGGCCAGTTCACCCATCCCACGGTCCTTGAGATCCAGCTCGGCGATCTTGAAGCCGTCAGTCGTCCGCGCGAATGGACGGAGCCGGTTTCGCTGATCCGGCACATCGGTGAGCAGAATGCAGTGACTCTCGTCCGCTCCCCGGCCCACTCTGCCTCGTAACTGGTGCAGCTGCGCAAGACCGAACCGCTCCGGATGCTCGACGACCATCACCGTCGCGTTGGGCACGTCGATCCCGACCTCGATGACCGTCGTGGCCACCAGCACGCCGACCTCGCCGTCCCGAAACGAGCGCATGACCGCGTCCCGTTCTTCGGCCTTCATCCGTCCGTGCACGAGCGCCACGGGAAGCGGTGCGAGCTCCTCCCTCAGCTGCTCGGACATGGTGGTCGCCGCTTTGAGATCGACCTTTTCCGATTCGTCGATGACGGGATACACGACGTAGGCTTGGTGTCCCGCCTCACAGCGGTCCTTGAGAAAGGCATAGATCTTGGCACGGTCCCGTCCTGCGCGGAGACCAGTCTTCACGGGCCGTTGTCCCTTGGGCTTCTGCCTCAGGGTCGAGATGTCGAGATCGCCATAAAGGGTGAGCGCGAGCGTCCGCGGAATCGGTGTCGCCGAGAGCAGTAACACGTCGGGGGCCTCTCCCTTCTCGATGAGTGCCGCCCGCTGTTCGACGCCGAAGCGATGCTGTTCATCGATGACCACGAGCCCGAGTCGGTGGAAGTCGGTTTGGTCCTGAATTAGCGTGTGCGTCCCCACGATGACCCGTGGCCCTCCCTCCGCGATTCGGCCGCGTATGGCCGATTTCTCGCTTGCTGAGAGACGGCCAAGCAGAACCTCGGGGATGATGCCGAGCGGGGCCAGAAACTCCGACAGGGTGCGCGCGTGTTGTTCGGTCAGCAGCTCCGTCGGCGCCATGAACACCGCCTGATAGTCGTTCTCGACGGCGAGGAGCATGGCGAACAGTGCGACGATCGTCTTGCCAGTCCCGACATCTCCCATCAACAACCGGTGCATGCGTTGATCGCCGATCATGTCCGCGGTGATTTCGCGTACGGCCCGCTTCTGATCAGCCGTGAGCTCAAACGGCAACGCGTCCTTGAGCTGAGACGTATACGTCTTCTTGAGCTCGAAGTGCGGTCCTTTCTTCAAGCTCTTCGCCACGTGCCGGGCGCGCGCGACCACGATCTGCAGATCGAACAGCTCGTCCAGGGCCAACCGACGCCTGCCGGTCTCAGCAAGGGACGGCGATGACGGGCGATGGACGGCGATGAGGGCAGCCCGCAGGTCGGGGAGGCTCACCGACTCCCGCAGTGCACGGGGGAGCGTATCCTCGACCGTTTCGAGCATCGCGTCGAGGTGATCGGCAATCAGCCGACGGATTTGACGATGACTCAGTCCCTCGGTTGCGGGATACACCGGCACGACCCGTCCCCGCGCCACGGAGGCTTCCCCTCCCTGTTCGCCAGCCTCGTTCGCATCCGCGAGCACGACTTGCTCGCGCGGGACGATCTGCCGGCCGTGGTAGTACTTGACCGGCCCCGCAACCAGCAGCAGCTGTCCTTGTTGAATGACCCGATCGAGAAAGGCCTGGCCGGGCCACGCACACTCGATCACGCCCGAATCGTCCCGCAGTACCGCCCGGAAGATCCGCAGACGACGGCGCGTTGGGACGACGGCCTTGGACACCACGTGACCCACGATCGCCACCTCGTCGCCCACCGTCGCCTTCGCAATGGGCGTCACGGAGGTTGCGTCCAGGTAGCGATGGGGCACGTGGTACAGCAGGTCCTCGACGGTCTCGACACCGATGCGGCGGAACGCTTCAGCGCGCTGAGGCCCCACGCCTTTGAGAAACTGCACCGCGGTATCAGGCTTCAGCGCCATCAGTCGGCTAGCAGCTGCTCTGCGAACCGCTCCGATGAGAACGGTTCGAGGTCGCCGAGCTTCTCTCCCGTGCCGACAAACCGAATCGGCACGTCGAGCTCACGCTGCACGAGGAGCGCAGCACCGCCCTTGGCGGTGCTGTCGAGCTTCGCCAAGACGATGCCGGTGAGCGGTACGGCGTCGGCGAAGGCCCTGCCCTGCCGCAATGCGTTCTGCCCGACTGTGGCGTCGAGCACGAGCAGGCTCTCGTGCGGTGCCCCAGGACAGCGTCGTGCCACAACGCGCGCAATCTTTTTGAGCTCATCCATCAGGTCGCCGTGTGTGTGCAGCCGGCCCGCCGTGTCGATGACCACAACGTCGATCTGTCGCGCCTTGGCCGCCTCGATGGCGTCGAACGCGACCGCCGCCGGATCGCCGGCCTGGGTTCCGCCCACGTACTCGATGCCCATCCGCGCGGCCCACACAGCGAGCTGCTCGCGCGCGCCCGCCCGATACGTATCCGCCGCCGCGAGCAACACCGATTTCCCCTCGCGCTGCAGTCGTGCCGCGAGCTTGGCAATGCTGGTTGTCTTGCCAACGCCATTCACGCCCAGCACCAGAATGATGCCCGGACAACTTCCGTCACCGATATGCAACTGGCCTGGGTCGTTCGTCATTGGCAGGTAGTCGGCAATGCGGTCGCGCAGCCAGGTCCGCACCGCAGCTGTCGACTTGAGTGTTCCACGACGAAGCTTCTGCTCCAGCTCTTCGCAAATCTCAAACGCAGCAGGACCGAAATCCGCTTCCACGAGCACCCGTTCAACGGCTTCGAGCGTGTCGTGATCGAGTCCCCGCACCAAGACGGTGACGTCGGTGAGGGCGACCTCTTTGATCCGTCTCCAGAGCCCTCGCTTCACGGAAGTCCCCGCCGCTGCCGCCATGCCCACTCGCCCGCCAAGGCCGCGAGCGCGAGCAGGAACACCCACCACTGCTGGCGCAGGAGTCTGATTTCCGCAAATCCGGCGACCGACCCGGCCCCGAAGGGCGCCGTCACCGGGCCAGGCGCAAACTCTGCCGAGTACGGCTCTACGACGGCGACGCCGCTCGAGCCGGCGCCTTCGATGGACCAGGCATAGCTGCCCGGCTCGAGCCAGAGTTCTGCGCGGCCAGCAGGATCGGGGTACACCAGGTGCCGGTGCGTTCTGCCGTCGCTCTGAACTACGACCACGGCCGAATCGGGGATCACCCCCACCCACTCGAACGTGAGAGGGGTTCCTCGCATTGCCACCCCACCGGCTGCAAGCGTCACCTCGCTCGGGCGCGCACCATCGGCCCGCAACAGCCAATCCATACCCGCTGCCGCGACCGTTCGGATCGCCGCGGCACCCAGGTCACCGCGCAGCGCCCAGCGCACAAAACCGGTGGCCGTCGTCACGAGCCGGCGACTCGTACCGGGCGATCCACCCACCAGCACCGGCCGCGCCGCGCCGCGCCGCCCGAGACGGCTGGTCAACGCTATCCAGTCGGCAGAATCGGACGGAACTCGAGCCACCCCATTGAGCGGCGGGAGTGAATCCCAGGCGATCCGTGCCAGTGCCGGCGCCAACGGCGAGTTGCCGACTTCTCGG
>JAOTWK010000070.1 GCA_029862935.1 Gemmatimonadota bacterium
CGGCAAGAACTCCATGTACTGCTACAAGCGGTACACCAACATCAAGCTTGTCTTCGCTCCCGAGCTGCAGATCGGCTACTTCGGCGGCGACCCCGACAACTTCACGTACCCGCGATACAACCTCGACGTCTCGTTCTTCCGCGTGTACGACGACGCAGGCAATCCGCTCAAGCCGCAAGCCTATTTTGGCTGGAGCGTGAATGGTGCCGACGAGGGCGAGGCCGTCTTCGTCATCGGGAATCCTGGGTCGACCGAGCGCTTGAGCACCTTCGCGCAGCTCGAGTTCAACCGTGACTACCGGGAGCCGATGGTGCGTCGCCTGCTGCAGACGCGCTCCGATATCCTGTCGCACTACATGGATCACCATCCCGAGACGCGCGACCAGTACATCAATCAGTGGTTCAGCTGGATGAACAGCCTCAAAGCGTACTCGGGTCGCGAGAAAGCCCTCAACGACCGGGTGATCATGGGCCGCAAGTTGGGATTTGAGAAGCAGTTCCGCAAAGCGATTGCGACGAATCCAGAGCTCAGTCGCACCTACGGTGGGCTGTGGGACGAGATCGCCGACATTCGTATGCAGATGAAGGAGCACTATCCGACGCTGCTGGCCCTGAGCACCAATGGATCGCTTCGTTCCCAGACCTTGGCGACGGCCGCGCAGATGCTGCAGTACGCCCAGGCGTCCATGGGCGGCGCGCCCGCGAGCGATCTCGCGGAGTTACGCGAGGGGATCGAGACACAGGAGATCGACACGCGTCTCGACCATCACATGATCGAAGCCACGATCGAGGACGCGGCACTGTGGCTGGGTGACGACGATCCGTTCGTCGTCCAGGCACTGGCCGGCAAGACCGCGGCCGAAGCCGGACATGCAATCATCGACGAATCGCCCGGCATCACCGACGCGGATGCACGTCGTGCGCTACTGGACAATCCGCAGGCAATCATGAACAGCAGTGAGCCGGCGTTGGCTATCATGCGTGACGCGATGCCGCGCTTCCTGGGTGCCGCACAGCAATTCGGTCAGCTCAACGCCCAGGAACAAGTACGAACGGCCAAGCTCGCGCGGGCGTTGTTCGACGTGTATGGCACGAAGCTGCCACCGGATGCCACCTTCACCCTCCGCCTCGCAGACGGGGTGGTAGCGAGCTACGAGTACAACGGCACCAAGGCCCCGGCGTGGACTACGTTCTACGGTCTGTACGACCGGCACGCCAGCCACAAGGGCCAGGCAGAATGGGCGCTGCCCGATCGTTGGCTCGAGCCGCCGGCAGGGTTCGACATGAGCACGCGATTGAATTTCGTGTCGACGAACGACATCACGGGAGGCAACTCCGGAAGCCCGATGATCAACGTCGGGCGCGAGATCGTCGGTCTCATCTTTGACGGCAACATCGAGAGCCTTTCAGGCGACTTCATCTACACGACTGAAGTGTCTCGTTCGGTGTCCGTACATTCGTCCGCCATTCGTGAAGCCCTGCGCCACATGTACGGCGCGGGACGCATCGCAAACGAATTAGGCAAGTAGGACCAGCCGACTCACGTCGGTCGCCGCGGCTCTCGCGCTCAGCGCGAGGGCCGCGGATTGCGTTCAGGACGGCTGCTCTAGCTCGATGCGTCGTCAAGCAGCAAACTTGTTGGATCTTCGATTGAGAACGAGAAGCGCAGATGCCATCCATCGTCGACCTGCCCACACCTGCCCTGCTGCTGGATCTGGATGTCCTGGATCGCAATCTCGAGTCCATGGCCAGCCGCACGGAGGCGTTGGGTGTGACCCTGCGTCCTCACATCAAGACCCATAAGTGCATCGAGATTGGAGAGCGTCAGCGTGCCATGGGTGCGCACGGCATCACCGTCGCGACCCTCGCAGAGGCCACGGCGTTCGCCGAACGTGGATTTGACGACATCACGTGGGCCTTTCCCCTGATTCTCTGTCGGCTCGAGGAGGCACGAGCACTCTCGGAGCACACGCGCCTGCGGATCGTGGTGGACGGCAAAGAGGCGGTGCGCGCCCTGGATCAAACGGGATATCCGTTCGACGTGTGGCTCAAAGTCGATGTCGGCTATCATCGGGCAGGCGTGAACCCCAACGCCTCTCATGCCGTTGACGTGGCGCGAATGCTCCACGACTCGCCTTCCCTCAAGTTCAATGGGTTGCTGACCCACGCAGGGCATACCTACACAGGGCCATCACGTGCCGAGGCATGGGCAGCGGCCACGCAAGAGCGAGACGTAGTCGTATCGTTCGCCGATCGGCTGCGAGCGTTGGACGTCGACGTTCCCTCGGTGAGCGTCGGGTCCACGCCCGGTATGGCCGCGATCGATCACTTGGACGGCGTCGATGAGGTCCGCCCCGGCAACTACGTGTTTTACGATTACACACAGGTTCAGCTCGGCACCTGTGCCCCCAAAGACTGTGCGGTGAGCGTGCTGGCGAGCGTGGTGTCGTCTCAACCGGGCGCGCGGCATTGTGTGGTCGATGCCGGGGCACTCGCGCTGTCCAAGGATGCGGGCCGCAGTGATCCTGCCGCGGGCCGGATGGGCGAGGTCTACGCCGATTACGCGATGGGTACGCTCCGCTCCGGCACCCATCTCATCTCGCTGAGCCAGGAGCATGGCGTCCTCAACACGTCCTTGAGCGTGGGCACCAAGATCCGCATCCTGCCGAACCACTCCTGCCTCACCGTCGCCTGCTTCGACCATTACAACGTGGTCATCGGTGACGAGGTGGTGGATCGCTGGGAGATCTGTCGGAGGAGATAGATACGGGATACGGGATGCGGGACCCGGGATACGAACAGGGGACTTTCTGTGCCGGGTTGCCCCCTCGTATCGCCTATCCCGTATCCCGTGTCCCGAGTTCTCGTGACCCCCATCCCCCTCCACGGGTATCACTACTGTCACCAGCGCGAGTCCCGACATGATCAAGCGTTTCAGTCCCATTCTCGTGGGAGTGGCCCTCGCCGCCTGTGGTGAGTTTGGCCCGATTGAGAGCCTTCCCCGCGAGTTGAGCGTCGCCGAAACGAAGCTGGTCGAGGCCGACAATCGTTTCGCCCTCAAGCTGTTTCGGGAAGTGAACCTCCAATCGGACCCAGGCACCAATGTCTTCATCTCCCCGCTCAGCGTCGGGATGGCACTCGGTATGACCTACAACGGTGCCGCAGGAACGACGCGCGACGCGATGCAGCAAGCGCTCGAGCTTCAGGGAATGACGATCGACGAGGTGAACGAGGCGTATCAGAGTCTCATTCTCCTGCTCCGAGAACTCGACCCGAGTGTCGATTTCCTACTCGCCAACTCGATCTGGTATCACGAAGACGCGGCAATCGTCCCGGCGTTCCTCGACGTCACGCAGCGCTATTTCGACGCCCAGGTCACGGCACTCGATTTCTCGGATCCCGGCGCCGCCGATGTCATCAATGCCTGGGTGAATACGCAGACGCAGGGACGGATTCCCGACATCGTGACCGCGCCGATCGACCCCGAATTGATCATGTACCTCATCAACGCGATCTATTTCAAGGGAGCATGGACATACCAGTTCGATGCCGATCTGACAACGAGCAGGGCGTTCACGCTTGCCGACGGGTCGCAAACGTCCGTGCCGACGATGACCCACGAGGATGAGATCCCGGTCGGGGTGTACCTCGGCGAGTCTTTCACCGTCGCCGATCTCTCCTACGGTGCAGAGGCGTGGAGCATGACCATCGTGGTCCCGCGCGATCCGACGACGATCGACGACCTGGCCAGTGCGCTCACGCAAGCGACGTGGAACGGTTGGGTCGCGAGCCTCGACTCCACCGAATCCCACGTGCTTCTGCCCAAGTTCACGCTGGAGTACGAGATCGAGCTCAACGACGTGCTCAAGGCCCTCGGGATGGAGATCGCGTTTGATCCGTTCCAAGCCGACTTCAGTAACCTCTACGCCGGCCCGTGGAACGCGTACATCAGCGAGGTCAAACACAAGACGTTCGTCGAGGTGAACGAGGAGGGGACCGAAGCGGCAGCCGCGACCTCAGTCGGCATCGGCGTGACGTCAGCGCCTCGCATGGTCCTCGTCGATCGCCCATTCCTGTTCGCGATTCGGGAGAACTTATCTGGGACGATCTTGTTTATGGGGAAGATTGTGGATCCGAGGTAGCCAGAAGGCGTTTGGCGTAAGGAGTTGAATGTGGCTGACCCCTTACGCCTTACGCCTCATCCTTCATTTCCTCTCATAAACCACCTCCCCACTCACCATCGTCAGATCGACCTTCACGTGCTCGATCTTCACCGGATCGATCGCGAAGATGTCGTCGGACAGCACCACGAGATCGGCGTGCTTGCCGGGCTCGAGCGTACCGAGTTCCCCTTCGAGATACGCCGCATACGCGGAGTGCGACGTGTACGACCGCACCGCGTCGGCCACCGACACCCTTTGCCTCGGTACCCATCCATCCGGATTCGCGCCATCAATGGTCCGGCGGGTCACTGCTGCATAGATGCCGCGCAGGGGATCGAGCGGTGCCACCGTCCAGTCACTTCCGAACGCGACTCGCGCTCGAGCCTCTTCCAAATCGCGGAAGGCATAGGTGGTTTCGAGTCGTGCCTGACCAATCCGTTTCTCCGCCCACCGTCCATCGTCGATCGCGTGGTAGGGCTGCATCGACGCGATCACTCCGTCGTCGGCAATACGCTGGATCGCCTGCCGAGTGAGGTGCTGCGCGTGCTCGATCCGGGGCCGCCGATCGCGTGGACCGTTGGAGGCCCGCACGTCGGCAAACGCTTCCAACAGCCAGTCGTTGGCCCGGTCACCGATCGCGTGGACGATCAACTGAAGGCCCGCAGCATCAGCCTCGCGCATCGCTTCGCGCAACTCGGAGGTGTCGCTGACCGTGAGACCTGTCGTCGAGGGCTCGTCCACGTACGGCTCGTAGAACCACGCCGTCGTCGAGCCCAGTGATCCGTCCACGAATGCCTTGACACCGCCCCAGAACAGACGGTGGTCGCCTCGTCCCACCCGCTCCACCTCAGCCGCGAGGCGCGCCCTCAATGCAATCGGCACCACCGAGTACACCCGGATGGGCAACGCCCTCCGTTCGGCAGCGCGCATGTAGGCCTCGTGCCCAGCCCAACTCCCCATGTCGGTGATCATCGTGACACCGTGCGCGACGGCGTGTGCAACGGCCGCCTCGAGCGCCCGATCGACCTCGGCTCGAGACCGCGCGGGGATCACGCGGCTTACGAGAGATTGGGCCGCATCCTTGAGCACACCCGTGGGATCACCATTGTCTGCCCGCACGATGGTTCCTCCGGGCGGGTCGGGCGTTGCAGCGGTGATGCCTGCCCGCGCGAGGGCGACACTGTTGGCCAGTCCCATGTGTCCGTCGAGACGGCTCACGAATACCGGGGTGTCCCGCGTGAGCGAGTCGATCCACTCCTTCCGCGGGAGCTCCCCACCCCACAACTCGTGGTCCCACGTCCCACCGGTCACCCAGGCGCCCGAGTGGGCCGCTGCGAACTCTCCAATGCGGCGCGCGAACTCCTCTGGCGATGCAGCGTCGCGGAGCTCAACCGACGCCAGCTCGAAGCCCCCGTCGATGAAATGCGTGTGGGCATCCATGAACCCCGGCAGCACGCGCCTCCCGTCGAGCACAATGTGCTCTGTTGCGGGACCCGCGAGACGCTCGATCTCTTCGTCACTGCCGACCGCCAGCACACGACCGCCGGACACTGCCACGGCGGTCGCCATGTGGTCGTCCGCCCCGGTCCAAATCTGACCGCCCATGAGTACCAGGTCGGCGACCTGCCCCGTTGCGGGCGCCGGCACCATCACGCCAACTGCCCCAATCCCGCACAAAAACGCCAACCGCTGCATGCGCATGCGTTGCCTCCGACCGGTGGTCTTTCAATCATGGGGACGGTGAAACGTAAACGTGAGACGGGAGACGGCCGACGGCTCATGGCTGACGGCTCATGGCTGACGGCTCTTGGCTGACCGTAAACGACTGTCAACAAACACTTTACGACACGCTCTAGTACCCAGGATTCCGCCACTCCGCTAAATTGTCATGATGAGTTTACGACCGATTTACGGTCATCGAAGTCTACTTGACCGGCTGGGCGGCGCGCTTGCCTCCAGCCGGTTCCCGCAGGCGACTCTCTTTGTCGGCGCCCCCGGCGTGGGCAAGCAGCGCGTCGCGCTCTGGGTCGCCCAGGGCCTGCTCTGCGAGGCCGGTGCTGGGCCTCCGTGCGGCACCTGCAATGCCTGCCGACAGGTGGACGGTCTGGGTCATCCCGATTTGCACTGGTTCGTGCCGATTCCACGACCCAAAGCCGGTGACCCGGACAAGCAGGTGGACGAGGCGCGCGAGTCCGTGGGCCAAGCCATCGAGGAACGGCGGAGCGGTATCTGGCAGCGGCCGGACGGCCTCTCCAGCCACGCGCTGGCCTCCGTGCGGCTGCTGCAGCGCTCAGTGTGGCTCACTCCGTTTGCGGGTGAACGCAAAGTCTTCGTGCTGGGCGACGCCGAACGGCTCGTGGTACAGCAAGCGAGCCAGGAAGCGGCGAACGCACTACTCAAAGTGCTGGAAGAGCCACCGAGCGACACCACCGTGATCCTGACGGCCTCGGACCCGCATGCCCTGCTGCCTACCATCCGGTCGCGGCTCGTGACCATCCGGGTCCCGCGCGTGACAGACGACGATGTCCGAGCGTTTCTCACCGGTGAGTTGGACCCGCCCCTGAAAGGGAAGACGCTCGAACAGCGCACGCTCTTGGCCGAAGGCTCCGTTGGACGGGCGCTGAGGGGCCTAGGCGACGCTCAGGGGCCCGAACGCGCAGCCGGAGCCCTCCTAGACGCAATCCGGCAAGGAGCGGCGTCCTGGCTACCGCTCGTGCTCGCTCAGCCACCGTGGTCGGCGCGAGGCGAGTTCACGAGCAGGTTGGATGCACTCGCCGTCGCGCTGCGCCGTGAGCTGGAAGACAGCGTTGCACACCAAACTCCCGACACCCGCCGTCGCATGGAGGCGCTGCGCCGCGTGGAGGCTACGCGGGAGGCCGCGCAGGGAAATGTGAATCCCCAATTGGCACTGGCGACCCTTGCGGGAGAGCTGGAGCGATTGGTGTGACGCTCTCCCACATCGATGGTGAGGGACACGCCCGCATGGTCGACGTCGGCGGCAAGCCCGAATCGCTGAGGACAGCGACCGCGACCGGTCACATTGCGCTCTCGCCTGAGGCGTTCACCGCGGTCGAACGAAACTCTGGACCAAAAGGTGACGTCCTATCCACCGCAGAGCTGGCTGGCACGATGGCTGCCAAGAAGACGGCAGACTTGATTCCGCTCTGCCACCCGATTGGACTGGATCACGTCCGCGTGACGGCAGCCCTAGACCCTGATCTGCCGGGAGTTACCGTAGAAGCCAGCGCGAGGGTGGTCGGACGAACCGGCGTGGAAATGGAGGCACTGACTGCCGTGACCGTAGCGTTGCTCACTGTGTATGACATGGTGAAGGCCATGGGCCATGCCATGGAGATCGGCGGCATCAGGCTCCTGACCAAGACCGGCGGTACGTCCGGTGACTGGACGTCGAACGACGGGAATACTGCATGCTGAATTTTCAGAGCGCTGCTCGAGGAGTCGGACGTCGCGTGTCCGCGTCGTGGCAGCGGCTCTCCGCGACGCAGCGGATCACCGTGCACGGTGCCGGGCTCCTCATCGGGGTGCTGGTGCTTGGCATGATCGCGGGATCTCGGGGGCCGCGTCCCGTGGTGGCCTCCGACGATCTGTCGCGGTATACCGGCACGGCCGTCCGGTCGCAATTCCGCCTGCTGCGCCAATCGCTGGACACGACGTCCGGGGAGTTGGAGCTAGCCCGGCTCGAGCTCGAGCGGGTGCAGAACATTCTGGATCTGTCCAAGCGCTACAATGCCCCGATCACGCTGGCGGAGTTGATCTACGATTCAGCGCTCCGCGAAGGCATCGACCCGGAGTTCGCGTTCCGTCTCGTGCAGTTGGAGAGCCGATTCAATCCGCGCGCCCGGAGCAAGGCGGGCGCGATCGGCCTTGCACAGGTTCAGGTGGCGACGGCCCGGTTCTACCAGCCCGCGATCCAGGTCGACGACTTGTACGACCCGGAAACCAACCTGAGGATCGGCCTACGGTTCCTGCGCGACCTGATCGGCGTGTACGGAAACGTCGAGTTGGCACTGCTCGCGTACAACTGGGGACCATCGCGGCTTCAGGAGCTACTCGACGAGGGACGTGATCCGCGCAATGGATACGCGGCGGCCATCATGGAAGGGTACGGAAGATTCGAGTAGACTGAGAGAGCCGGACTACTGACGCGGCGGCGTGACGGCCAGCCGCTGACCGACCCGGACGATTGTATCGTTCGGGTCGATTCCGTTCCAGCGCTTGAGATCGCGGAGACTGACCCCGTACCGGTGGGCAACAGCCCATAACGACTCGCCACGTCGCACCGAGTGGTAGCGCACGCCCGTCACCAACGGTGCGGGTCGCGGGGCCTGCCCACGAACGGCGCGTGAGCGAGCCGCAGCACTCACCGGAATCACGAGCCGCCGTCCGATTCTGAGACGACGCGGATCCACGTTGTTGTTGGCGGCCCGTAACAATCTCACGCTCACCCCGTAGCGTTTGCCGATTTCGCCCAGCGTTTCGCCTCTTCGCACGCGGTGCTCGAGGAAGCTCACCCGGTCCGCGGGCGCCAACGCTGCATAGCGCTCGAGTACCAGTGTCCCGGTCCCCCGTGGCACCCGCACGATGGCCGTGCGCCCTGGCGGCGTCACGCCGCGGATATAGTGCGGATTGAGCTCCAGCAGTGCGCGCGCCGCGGTATCGGCGAGCTGCGCCAACACGTCGAGGCCAGTCTGATCCGGCACGGTGATCTCGTCGAACACCAACGGCGACAGATACGGAATGCTGTCGAAGCCGTACCGCACCGGTTCCTTGGCAACGAGCGCGGCCGCGATGAGCTTCGGCACGTAGTCCCGAGTCTCGCGTCGCAGATAGCGCCGTTCCGACAGGTCGAAGAACGTGCCATCGTGTAGTAAGTCCTCACTGCCGCCACCCAACCGGCGGAGACCGCGCGACACTCGACCCGGCCCACCGTTGTACGCTGCAGCCGCGAGATACCAGGACCCAAACTGCTCGTACAGATCGGAGAGATGGCGACCGGCGGCCTCCGTGGCCTTGAACGGATCTCGGCGCTCATCCACCCATGTATCGATGGTCAAGCCGTATCGCCGCGCCGTAGACGCGATGAACTGCCACATCCCGACCGCATTGGCCCACGACACGGCGCTGTTGGAGTACCCGCTCTCGATCAGTGCCAGGTAGACCAGGTCTTCCGGGATACCCAGCGCCCGGAACCGCTCGCGGATCATTCCCTCGTAGCGCGGGAGTCGACCGAGCCAGATGGAGAACCGCGCCCGCGCCTGCCCCAAGAAGAAGCCCTCGTAGTAGCGCACCCGATCGTGGCCGGCATAGGAGGTGACGTCGATGTCGTACGTCGGTCCATCCGCGGCCGCGGGCCCACCGCGCGGCTCATCACCGAGGGCGAGCAACTCAGGACTTAGCCTCACGCTCCCGTCGGGCGCTTGCAGGACCCCCCGCACGTGCTCCGCCCCCTTCCCCAGTCCGCCAAACGTGAGCTCGTGCAGCGCCTCGAGTGCCCTGAGATCGGCAACCGAATCCTCGGCACTCGCAGCCGGCGCGGCGATCGCGACCGGGAGTCGCGTCGCAGCCGACTCGTCACCCTGCGGTGCCGGCGCCGTCGCGACATCACGCTGCCCCAGCCCGCATCCCGCGAGCAGCACGAGCAGCATTGATCCCAGTCGGCCCAAGGGTCGCACAGCGGCTCTACCTATCGACGAAGACAAGGTTGCCCAACAGCCTGTTCGTAGCATTGAGGACGGCCAGCGCCGCACAGCGGTGCTGGTCCTTTTCGGAAAGGCACGACCCGACGAGGCGTGTCGCCGGCGCACCGTCGTAACAGGAGATGGAGACGATGATGACGAGGGCGTCGAACGCGCGTACGGCCTTCACCCCGAGCAGCTCGAATCGCATCTGGTCGCCCACCGCATTCTGCAAGGCCTCTGTTGCAGCCTGCGCCGCACAGCGAAGCTCGCCAGCCTGGGCACCGAAGGCCTGGGACGACCCCGTGAACTGGTGACCGGGCGAACGCTCGAGCACCACACGGGAATTGCAGTGCCCGTCCGCCTGTTTCACGAATTCGAAGTCTACAAACTTGAGGCGCTCTCGCCCCGGCATCTCGCTCATGGTCCGACCTCGGTTGCGACGCTACTGGCCCTGGGCGAACCGAACTTCCAACTGCGGCTGCGCGGTGTCTTCCACCCCACGCAGCAGGTCCGCATCCAGTCGCGGCTTGCCAGATTCATCAAGCAAGACCGATACCAACAGCATTTGTCCGTCTTCGAGTGTCACCCTGAGCTGCCGGCAATCGGACCGGATCTCGACGTCCCGGACCGACCGACCACGCAATGCCTCCACCGCTTCGGCGATGCGACGGAGATCCTGGACAGAGGTGAGAGACATTAGAGTGTGACCGCCGTCACGACCGGTGCTGCGCGAGGAGTTCCACGAGCGCGTCATTCGTCAGCCGATCCGCGGCCTGAAAGAGGGAGGATTTCGAGCTCGATTCGATGGGAAACGACGCCCAGAAGGCACGGGGTTCACGATCGGTCTTGGCTGCACGAAATGAGAGGGTGAGTTGCCACGTCTTGGCATCGGGGCGCATTTCGGCGGCAGGCTGCACATGCCACACTTCTTCCCCGGTCTCGATTACTCTCCAGGCCATCCACCAAATCCTCGTGCAGTAGGACAGAAATAGGAGGGAGCACGAATATGCCGCCTCTTCGACGAGCCGGTCAAGAGGGCTCGCCGAGCGCGTCGAGATCTGCGACCGTATCGAGGTCGCGGAGCGGTGGTAGCATGGCCACCGTAATATCGGCCGCTCGGCACCTAGACATCGTGACCTCGAGCACACGGGAGGTGCCCCACGGTATGTCTGCGAACAGTTGCGGCGCGGGGCGTTTGAGCCCCAACAGGTAGTACCCACCGTCGACCGCGGGACCCGCCACGACGGCAGCGGTCTCGAGACATTGTGCTGCATCCATCAGGATCGCCCGGGTCACGCCGGGTGCGTCGGCTCCGATCGCGATGACCGGGCCGTCTCCCGCGGAGAAGTGCTCGGAGAACGCATGGGCCATACGATCGCCCAGATCGCCGTCCACCTGAGCCCTGTAGTCCAAATCCCCGAGCCACGCCTGCATTTCGGCGGCCGCATCGGCTGGGGTATACCACACGGTCAATGGGAACGCCGGCTCCAGTCGGCTCACCACCTGGGCCCCAACATCCCGATATGCCTTGGCGGCTGCTTCAGCGCCAATATCACGTGCCAGACGAGTCTTCACGAATCCCGGGCGCGGGGCCTTCGCGA
>JAOTWK010000574.1 GCA_029862935.1 Gemmatimonadota bacterium
TGGCTACAGCGTCTGGCTTGACGATTGCAAGGGTGAGCATGGTCAGATTCTGACTCCAATGAGATTGCCGCCGTGGGGGGTGCTGTGTGAGGTGCCCTGCCTCGATTTCCTAGCGCCCGAACAGCCGTCGAACGATGTCCGATCGAGTGAGAAACCCAACGAGCGCCCCTTCCCGCACGACGGGGAAGCGCTCGATATTCCGCGCGAGCATCATCGCGGCGACTTCCGCCACAGTTTGATCTTCGGACACACAGAGGACGCTGCGATCCATCACTTCCCGAACTGGGACATCGTGCGGATCTGCAGCGTCGCCGCGCGGAGTATCCGCTCGCAGCTCCCCCGTGCTCTCGCGCTTCACGTACTCGGGAAGGAGGTGACGCAGGAGCTCCTGATATGTCACGAGCCCGAGTACCTCACCACCTTCCGATAGGACGGGAAGCGCGCCTACGTGATGCGCCGCCATCAGTCTCGAGGCCTCTCCCAACGTGCTCTCGAGACGCAGCGAGAGCCGTCGTGGCACCATGACGTCCCGTACGGTCAGAAACCCCGGCACTTCGATATCGGCCAGAGGGGCTGCCCGCAGGATATCGTCCGCATCGGCCGCCTGGCAGATGGCATTCGTGACTTCTTGCCTGCTCAGCGCCCGCGCAAACGTACTGAGCGCACGCAGATGGGCCGAGCTCTCCTGGGGTGGCGCGGCGAGAATGATGACCATGTTCGCGACCTTGTCGGAGTCGGCAGACCGCCGAATCGCCTCCTTGCTCACCCCGAGCGCAGCCGCAAGCTGGCGCACCGTATCGGTGCGGTAGTGCAACAGGAATGCCTGACCCACGGTCACGACGTCTCGCGGCAGCGCGCCCGGCACGAGCTCGCGAAATTCCTCGATCCCCGAGACGACGCCGGACGCCACCAACGTCTCGGCCAATTCCGTCGCCGCATCGACGAGCGTTTCTGCTTGCAGCGGGACGACGATGCGATCCCGCGCCAACAGCTCGACGAGTTTCACAGACTACAGTCGCGCGGCAAGGAGGTCCACGACTTCGGCCGGGCGCTTCATGACGGCAATCCCCGCATGTTCGAATGCGGCCATCTTCTCTTTCGCGGTCCCTGACGATCCCGAGATGATGGCGCCAGCATGACCCATGCGCCGCCCGGGAGGTGCGGTCTGCCCGGCAATGAACCCAACCACCGGCTTCGTCATGTGCTCGGCCACATATTGCGCGGCTTGTTGCTCGTCGGTCCCACCGATCTCTCCTATCATAACGACGCTCTCCGTATCGGGATCCGCCTCAAAGGCTTCGAGGCAGTCAATGAAGTTGGTTCCGATGAGCGGATCACCCCCGATGCCGACACAAGTCGACTGTCCACGACCATGCTTGGTCAACTGGTGGATGATCTCATACGTGAGCGTTCCGCTGCGAGACACCACTCCCACTCTGCCTTCCTCGCAGATCTGTCCGGGGATGATACCGACCTTCGACCTGCCGGGCGAGATGACGCCGGGGCAGTTGGGCCCGATCAAGCGCACACCACGCTCCCGGAGATACGGCAGCGCTCGGGTCATGTCGAGTACCGGGACACCCTCCGTGATGCAAACAATCACGCCTACTCCAGCGTCGGCCGCCTCGAAGATCGCATCGGCCGCGAACCGGCTTGGCACGTAGATGACCGACGTGTTGGCGCCTGTTTCGCTCACCGCCTCGCGCACCGCGTCGAACACCGGAACGGCGTCGTCGAATCGCTGCCCCCCTTTTCCGGGGGTGACACCGGCAACAACCTGGGTCCCGTACTCACGCATTTCTCGTGTGTGAAACGACCCATCACGACCGGTGATGCCCTGCACCACTAGTCTCGTATCTCGATCGATGAAGATGCTCACGCCGCCTCCCGCGCCAGTTTCACCGCCTCTTGCACCGCCTCATCCATATCGGTGAGTGCCTCGAATCCCGCATTCTGGAGAATCTCGACGGCGAGTTCCTCGTTCGTGCCCGTCAGCCGAATCACCATTGGCCGATCGAGCTTCGTCTTCGACGTTGCCGACACGATCCCGTTGGCCACGTCGTCACAGCGGGTGATACCACCGAAGATATTGAACAGGATACTCTTCACATTGCGATCACTCGTAATGATCTTGAGCGCCGTGATGACCTTCTCAGGACTGCTGCTTCCCCCGATATCGAGGAAGTTTGCCGGCTCCCCACCGTAGAACTTCACGAGGTCCATGGTCGCCATCGCGAGACCGGCACCGTTTACACAACATCCGACGTCACCATCCAGCTTGACATATGACAGACCGGCCTCACGCGCCTCGACCTCCGCCGGGTCCTCCGCCGAGGCATCGCGTAATGCGGCAACCGCAGGGCGCCGGTCCAACTCGTTGTCGTCCACCACGATCTTTGCGTCGAGAGCGATGACGGCGCCCTTGGGCGTCGTGATGAGTGGGTTGATCTCTGCGAGCGAGGCACCGGCATTCACGAAAGCGCGATACAGTTGCTGCATGATCTGCGCACCTTGGCGCACTTGACCGACGTCTTGGTACAACTCGAATGCCAGTTGCATTGCCTGATGCGACATCAGACCGTATCGCGGATC
>JAOTWK010000575.1 GCA_029862935.1 Gemmatimonadota bacterium
TGCACCGGTCCACTCTTCGCGCAGTGCGCAGCCGTTCAAGATCTGGGTGATGTGGTTCGTGCCCGCGGTCTTTCCGTCCTTCGTCTCGACGTTCCAGGTCCCGAGCCAGAAATCGAACTGCCGGTATTCCGGCGCTGAGCACGGTCCCGCTTGTTGTTGCTCGCCCTGCTGCGCATGTCCAGTCGGCGGTGAAAGCACCGTGTACAACAGGCATGCGCCGAGCGAGAAACGGACAAACGATGGAGTCATAGGACATATCCTCCTCATCCTGGCAGCGCTGCGGTGGCTTATGGAGATCCGGACTGCTGCAGCGGAAGCATAATACCTGGCGACGCCGCCCCGTAACCGTCTCCGCGCTGCTCTGCGCGCGCCCGCGAGGCCGAGGCAAGCGGCATTCTATGGCACCGCTCGGCACGGAAATGGTGCCAGCATCTCCAAGCGAATCCGCAATTCTGCAGCTCGTGCCCGAACGACTGCTGACGCAACTCCGCCGCGCCATCCGTACGGCGGCGGCCTTCGGCTCTCCGAGGCCCTTCGGCTGCGCGTCAAGGACGTCGAATTGGGCGCGCTGCGCCTTGTCGTTCGTGACGCCAAGGGCGGCCGCGATCGCGTGACCACCTTGCCGAAGCGCGTGGTTCCTTCCCTCGAGCATCACTTGGCGCAGGTCAAAGAGCAATTCCGTCACGATCTTCGTGAACTGCGATACTCGGCTCCCCTCTCGCACGCGTTGGACCGCAAGTTGCCGAACGCAGGTCGTCGCTGGTCGTGGCAGTGGGTCTTTCCGGCCTCTCGCCGATACCGTGACGCGGCCATGGGATTGCACCATCGGCACCACTTTCACCAGAGCGCAGTCCCGCGTGCCTTTCACGCCGCGGTACTGGAAGCAGGCCTTTCCAAGCGAGCTACTTGCCACTCGCTCAGGCATTCAATCGCGACGAATCTGCTGGAGAACGGCGCTGATATCCGCACCGTGCAGGAGCTCTTGGGCCACCGTGATGTGCGCACGACCATGATCTACACTCACGTCCTTAACCGCCCCGGTCTCGGCATTCAGAGTCCGGCCGATCTTCTGTAGATCTGCTGCAATCTCTCCGGACAGGGTATTCTGCGTGTTCGTGCTATGTCGCGTGCCTCTTGCAGCATACCGCTCGTGGGTTTCATCGACTTTCGGGAAAAGCCGGCATCAGAACTGGACTTGCCGGAGCTCATTCGGCGGAGATCGCTTGCTAGCCTGCGGAGAGCATGTAGGATAAACCGATATGTCGGTCAGCAGAAATAAGAGTTATGCGCACACTGCGGGAGGTACGACAATGCATCGCCGGATTCTGACATTCCTTTTGCTCCTGTTCGTGATCGTTCTGAACAGCGTCCGCCCAGCGACGGGGCAAGCGCCAGTTGCACGTATAACGGTTGGCATACTCCTCTTCGACGGTGTGCAAATCATCGACTTCACCGGGCCCTTCGAGGTCTTCAGTCAGGCGGGCATGGAGGTGTGGACTGCGAGTGTCGAAGGAGTCCCCATCACTACCCATGGGGGTTTAAGGGTCCAACCCACGTACGCACTGAAGGAGGCACCAGGAGCGGACATCCTGGTGATACCAGGTGGCAACGTTCCCCATGTGGCACCTAAAGCTGATCCCCGTCTTTCATGGATCAAGGAGCGCTCGGCCAAGGGGGCCACGATATTATCCGTCTGCAACGGGGTTTTCTACCTGACCTCCGCTGGGTTACTGGACGGTGAACGAGCAACGACCTACGCGCTCATGCTCGACCACCTGAGGATGGTGGCGCCAAAGGTGACCGTTGTTGCCGACGAGCGAGTAGTGGACAACGGTAAGATCGTCACTGCCGGAGGGCTCTCCGCTGGGATCGACGGGGCTCTACACTTAGTCGCCCGGTTCCACGGCGAAGCTCGCGCCCGATATGTTGCTAACAACATGGAGTACGACTGGCGTCCCGACCGCGAGTTCAACCGGGCAGAGCTGGCCGATGTCCACATTCAGAATGTGATCGATTTCAATCCTCCGGCGGTCCGCCGGGTAGACGAGATCTACGAGGGTGACGAGAACCAATGGGTGCTCCGCTGGCGGATCACGTGGCCCAAGCAGGCCGAGGAGATGCGGCACCAGTTCACGAAGCTGGCCAACGGGGCTGGCTGGCAACCGGTGGACGGTCCTGACCTGATAAACGGGAACCCTTCGACCTGGACCTTCAAGGATCAGGGTGGTCGGAATTGGCAAGCCAAGGTGACGATCGTTTCGGAGCACGAGGGTGAAGTTTTACTCGCGATTCGTGTTAACCGCGAGCCGATCCTGCGATGAGGCGCATAACAACGGCATGCAGCTGACTGCGCTTTGCGCCGCAGCTGATGCCGAAGACGTTAGGCTGATTCGCTGAGACACCGCCGGGATAGGCGACAGTGCTCGAACTCGATCACGTATTCGTTGCGGCCCGGGCCGGCGCGCCAGAGATGGAGACCTTGCTGCGCGCCGGGTTCCAGGAGGGTGACCGCAACCGCCACGCTGGTCAGGGCACTGCGAGCGTCGGGGTGTTCTTCGAGAATCTCTACCTGGAGCTCCTCTGGTTGGA
>JAOTWK010000576.1 GCA_029862935.1 Gemmatimonadota bacterium
GCTCTAGCCAGAATGGCGGAGGACCGAGAACTGCTCGACGCCAGCGCGGGCGTGGGCGAAGCCGGGCTTACCGAAGATGAGGCCCGGGAGCTGCTCGGAGGCGGGCGCTGATCTCTCCAGGTGGCTCCAGTCGGCAGCCGTGGAGAACGTTGCTCGCATCACCGGTTTGGCTCCGCTCGGAATGATCGATCGATTTCCTGGCGTAGCAGCCACACCAGTGTCGCCCCGGTAACAGTCGCGTAGGTGCCGCCGAGCGCGAACCAGGCAACAGCGTCGCCAAGGGGCATTCCCCCGACCCAACCCACGGTGCTGGCGAGCACCAACCAACCCGCCCGCGCCACCTGCCGCCGCAGCACCAGCCATTGCAGCACCCCGACCGTCGGTCCGAAGAGGCCCAGCCCCAAGAGCCACGCTAGGTCCGCATCGACCCCGCTCACGCCGAAGATCACGACACCCACCACGGCCGCTGCCCCGAAGCTGGCCAGCAGCCACCGGCCGGCGCGGGCGACGTGCCGCCGCAGCACCAGCCACTGGAGCACTCCGACCAGGATGCCGGCCACGGCCACGCCCAGGAACCCGGCCCAGATGACGGTCGGGCTGGATTCGAACGTCGTGATCCCGCCCGGTTCGCCGAACGAGCCCCATTGCATGCCCAACTCGAACCCCACCGCACCACCCATCAACCACAAGAACCAGAAGCGCCAGCCGAGTCGCCGCTGTGGCGCGATCGCCAGCCGCGCGGCGATCACCATGAACCCGGCGAGCGCATTGAAGCCGATGTCGCGGACATCGAAGGCACGATTGGGCAGCATCGCCTGAATACTCTCGTCGAGCACGCCCAACAGAGCGGTCAACGCCACCGTGAGGGCGGCCGGCTTCGGAACTCGTCGGCCATGGCGCGCTCGCTCCAGGAGCGCTTGATGGATGAGGGCGGCAACAACGCCGTACTCGATTAGGTGGGTGCGCTCTTCCGGGCTCCCGATCCTCGCGAACGTCATCAGATAGGCGAGCGCGATGCCGAGTGCCACCCCGATCTCGCGCCAGCCGGGGCGCCCCCGCTTCACCCACTGCCAAACGATGACCCCAACAACCAGGAGCAGGAGGACGGCAAACGAGACTCGCAACAGATTGCGCTCGCGTAGTTCCTCGGCCAGCATCGGCGCGAACCCCAAGCTGGAGTAGATCGCCACCATGACGACCAGCGTCCAGAGCCACAGGCGTCGCTCCCGATCGGAGGTGAAGAGAGACATGGGGATCACAAGTAGCGCTCAGTTGGGGAACGTGCTGCAGGCGTGCACTCGACACCGCCGTCTAATGCTTTCGCAACGGGCACAGAGGGACGCCCGCCGACACATCGCTGGAAGCTGCTGTCTACTTCAAGTGCGTGTCAGGCAGTTGCCAACCGCCGCACTCCCGCGAGTGACAGCACCCCATGGTGAGCGCACGCCGACGAGGCTGCCATCACCGATCACTTGGCCCGTCTTGCCTTCCCTGTCTTGTGACCCGTTCCGTACGTCAGATCATGGGACTCCGATAACCACTTCCCCCAAATCCGCTTGGGCAATGGTTCCTCGGCCGTGAAACGGGCCGTTACCCAACCGGTCGAACCCACTTCAAACCGTGTCGGATCCTTTGCGGCCAGCTTCAGCGCTTGCGGCATCGAGGCCTTGAGTCTGAACATTGCCTTGAATCCCTGCCCTTTCGGCCCAGGACCGATGAACAGGAACGTACCCCTGCCGGCCTTGAAGGCGCTTTGCGTGCACGACGTTCCCTTCGCCACACCGGGAAACGTCACGGCCTGGCGGCGAATAGCATCCGTTGGGTCTGGGGATTGAGCCATTCGTGATCCTTTACAGTTACAGTCTCGGGTCCGACGCTCGCGAGGTGGGCCAATACGCCTCGCGTGCGGCTTGTCCGTTGCGATTGTTTGTTAGGAGGCATCGCGGACCTCTACTACCATGTACCAGCATGAACCGAACTCCGGATCCTGGAACTCGCGAAACAGGCGGAAGCCAGCCTTCTCGAACGCTTGGATGGCGCGCTCGTTTGAAACCGACGTTCCCACGCCTGCAACTGTCACGCAGGGATCCACCCGCAAGCGAGCTAGAAGCACGCCGAGGGACCTCGGCCCAACACCGCGGCCAATAAACTCCGGCTCCCCGATCAAGACGTCGATGTCCACAAGGTCGTCGGGAAGGTCGGCCAGCCCAGCAGCCTCGAGCTCGTTCTGCGGGGGCGTCTGCCAACACAGATAGCCAACAGGGGCTCCGTCCGCCACAATGACGGCGTGGTTCTCCGGTGAGCACCGCCGCGAGTTCTCCAATGCCAGCTGGGGATCTCCCCACCACCGAGCCACGTGCGGTCGGTGCAGCCAATCCCGCAGCTTCTGCGAGTGGAGCTCGGGATCGAAGGTCTCAAGGCGGACCTCCCGTATGGGCATCACGTCACCTTCTTGCCGCATAACGGCTTGCTATTCTGCCGCGCGGCCCGCTAACGCACACGCGCGAAGCGCCCCTACCCTTCCTCCGCGCCGGTAGCAATCGCGTGCTAGACCGAACTCCGTTCCGGCCTCCACCTAACGCCC
>JAOTWK010000578.1 GCA_029862935.1 Gemmatimonadota bacterium
GATGGGGACCGCCTCCACTCGGCCGAACCGCGTACGGCCCGTCTTCCAGCGTCCGACGATCTGCCAGTGATCCTTGACCATGTGGTACTTCGCCGCGAACAAGAGACGGCGGTCCAACACGCCGATCCGCCAGTCGAAGGGAGTTGGCGTGAACTCCTGCACGATCAGGAGCGGCGATCGGCGGAACATCTCCTGGCAAATCTCTTCGAACTCCTCGGGACCTTCAGCTTTCTTCACGGCGTCGGAAAACGTACCGTCCGGCATCTTGAGGATGAGTGGGAACCCGAGCGGCGCGATGTCGTCCGCCGGCGTCTTCCGCGAGATGATGACGGTTCGCGGGGTCGGAATGCCCTGCTTCTGAAACAGCTCGTGAAGGAAGACCTTGTTCGTGCACCGGATGATGGAGCGCGGGTCGTCGATCACGGGAATGCCGAGGCTCTCGGCCGTTCGCGCGAACGTGAACGAGTAGTGATCGATAGCGGTCACCGTACGGATGAAGAGCGCGTCGTATTCCGCGAGCGTCCCGAGGTCTTGCTTGCCGATCACCTCGAACAGGGCATTGTGCTTTGCCGCCGCTCGCTCGAAACGGTCGAGCGTCCCCTCGTCGGACGGTGCGTGAGGATCCCGGTCGTCAAACAGGCACGCGATGCGATAGGGCCGTTCGGTGTTCGACTCGGGTGGTTCCCGCCGTAACCGGTCCTTCCCCAACTCTGCGCGAAGGAGATCCAGTTCGGACGGATCGAGGCGATCGACCGGAATCGGATAGAGCTGACCCACCTGCCACGTCTCCTCTTCGGGATTCTCGTACAGGCGGATCTTGAGGAGCGGGATGGGATACGCGCGGTAGATGGTGGCGCAGACGCGTCGGAACTGGGGCTCCGACGTGCGGCCGAGTACGCTCGTGATCTCACGATAGGCCTGGGTGACGTCCTCGTAGCGGAGTCCTGCGCCTTCGGCTTGCGACTGGGCAAGCGGGCGATCCGCGTCGTCGCGCATCGCCAAGTCGTGCTCGGGAATGATCAGGCGTGGGAGGAGCCGATGACCGCCCCGCACGATCCGGTAGTCGATCGTATCCAGACCGGCTTCCTGAAGTGCCCGGAAATAGACGTAGGGGTCGGTGATCGCCTGGATGGTCTCGAGGGTCGGCACCACCCGTTGGCGCCGGGCATCTGCCAGGAGCGAGACGTAATAGCCCCGTGAGAGATACTGGTACGACCGGCAGAGATTGATGACCGTCAATCCCTCGGCGTCGGTACCTCCCTCACCGGCCAAGTAATCGTGTGCGGTATGCTGGACGACGTCGGGGAGCCCGTCGAGCATGGGCAGATCCGTCACCACTACCAGCCCACCGCGGCTGCGCTTGGGAGCAGTCATGACTTCGAAACTGGATGCCCGAGCGTAAGCAGGACCGCGTCGTACGTCTGGTCCCCGAGCAGGATGGCGAGGAGCAATCGCTGCGCCGGCACCGTGTACAGGCCCGTCTGGCTGAGCGGCACGTTCCGGAACGGGTCTGTCACGACGAACCGACGTGTGTGCCACTCGTACCCGCATACCACCACGAAATGACCTGTGGAGTGGCCGCGGATGTCGTCATACTGGTTCTCGTGTTCTCGAGCCGTCCCGTAGAGATAGGTCGCGCTCAGCCCGGTGAGAATGGGATCGCCTTTCGCCAAGATCCGGACGAGCAGCTCGGGTGTGGGTTCCTCGAACCTCACCCGCCCTCCGAGCTTCAGGAAGTCGGCATACGCTGCAACGGCGCGCCGGAGCGGGGGGCTGTCGACGGTTGCCGAGCGCTGCGTGAGCTTGTCGATCAGTGCCGACGGGTCGAGTTGGAGCCACGTCGGGTCGAAGACGCGTAAGCCGAAGGGATAGATCGTTGGGCGGAAGCCGCGCCCGATGGCGCTGATACCGAGGTTCACGGCGAGCGTGCCGCCCCCGGGATTGCGTGGCGTTTCGGCAATGATCCGTTCGAGCGGCGCGGTCAGGCCGTAATACTGATAGACCTTGGCCAGGCACGTGGGGCCGCAGGTTTCTTCATCCGGCTGCTCGAAGCGAGGAACGTCGAGGAGGATCGGCGTGCGCCGTGGGCCCTTTGCGCCCACTAGGCGTCCATCCAGTGGCCCCGGTCGACCAGCTCCTGGCAGACACTCTCGGCCGACCGGCCGGCTGCTTCGGCGGCGAAATTTACCACCACCCGATGGCGCAGGACGGACAACGCGACGCCCTGCACGTCGTCGAGGTCTGCCATGGGGCGACCGTCAAGTGCCGCTCGCGCCTTGGCGCCGAGCACGAGGTATTGCGAGGCTCGCGGCCCAGCTCCCCAACTCACGTACTCGCGAATGAAGTCGGGTGCCTCGTCATCCGGTCGAGTCATCCGCGCCAGCGTGACGGCGGCCCGCACCACGGGTTTGGGTGCGGGAATGCGCCGCACGAGATGCTGAATGTCCAGGAGATCCTGCGCGTGCAGCACGGCCTCGACGATGGAGGTTCGGTCCCCGGTCGTCGTCTCTACGATCCGCTCCTCTTCGGAACGGTCCGGGTAGAGGACGGCAATCTCCAACATGAAGCGGTCGAGTTGCG
>JAOTWK010000577.1 GCA_029862935.1 Gemmatimonadota bacterium
GTCCAGTCGCTGCTGGGTGCCCTGGCGGTCAAGCTCGAGCTGCCCCCGCACACGGTGGTGTTACATCTCGGAACGGGACTCGCGCTCCTGGCGACCCTGCTGGTGCTGGGTCTCCGCGCCGGGGTGCTCATGGGCACCACGGCGCCACCGGGCTCCGGCCTGCCGAGCGGGGGGATTCTCGCCGCGGCCGTCCTGGGGGCCCTGGTCGTGCTGATGGGGGGTATGACCGCCACCACGGGCGCCTCGTCCGCCTGCGTTGGCTTCCCGCTCTGCAACGGCCAGGTCTGGCCCACAGGGGGAGCTGATGGCCTCCAGCATATTCACTGGACGCACAGGCTGCTCGCCTACGGCCTGTTTCTCCACCTGACGGGGGTGGCGTTAGGCCTGCGCCGGAAGAAGGCGCCTGAGCGCCTCAAGACGGCTGCGTGGATGGCCTTCGGGTTGGCGGTGGCACAGGTGGCTGCCGGGGCCGTCATGGTTCTGGCCTACCTGCCGCCATTCTGGCGCGGGCTCCACGCGGTGCTCGGCACGGCGGTGTGGGTCGCCCTGGTTTATACCACCTGGGTGGCCCGAGGCCGGACCCCGTCGGTAACACCTGCCGCAGCGCGCGGCTAACCCGACACACCATGGGCGTCTACCGGCCGGGTCTCGCGCGGCTCTCGGCCCTCATGGTCGGGCTTGCCGCGTGCAGCCTGTCGGACGGCGGAATCGGGCCGGAGCCGGTGCCCACGTTCCTCGGCGCGACCATTCTTCCCAACCCGCACAACACCATCAGCGCCGTGGCGGAAGTGCGGGCGGCGCTGTGGGACAGCGCCTTCGTTCGATTCTGGAAGGACGGACAGCTCCCGGTTCGCACGCCGAGCTACGCGTTTGGGCAGGATACCGTCGTCCGCGTCCCCATCCTGGGGCTCGACACGTCGGCCACGTATACGGTAGAGCTGAACCTGGTGCTGGGCGACACCCTGGTGGTCGCCGCCGATACCGGAACGTTTACCTCGGGAACGTTGCCCGCCTGGATCCCGCGGGCGGTGGCGGTGGGCTCGGACACGACGCCCGGCTACCTGGCTCTTTCTTATCCCGACGGTCCGGTGATCGTCGACAACACGGGGCGGGTGGTGTGGTACCGATCCTCCCCCAACGGCGTCTTGAATTCCTTTCAGGCCCACGCCAACGGCCAGTACACCGCGCTGGCACTCGACGACTCCACGGACGGGTTCCTCCTGCTCGACGAGCTCGGGAACGCGATCGGGGCGTTGGAGTGCCGGGGCTATGGAACCCGGTTTCACGACCTTCTGGTGTTGGCCGACGGCAGTGCCTGGCTCCTGTGCGATGACACCCGGACGATGGACTTGTCGGCCTTGGGTGGTGTGGACACCGCCAGCGTCACCGGGACCGTGGTCCAGCACCTGAGCCCCGCCGGAACCGTCTTGTTCGAGTGGAACGTCTTCGATCACTTCGACATCACCGACCTCCCAGTCGGAGAGCGGATCGGCCCGAATGTGAATTTCACCCATGGCAACGGCATCGCGCGCGACGGTGACGGAAACCTCTTGCTCTCGTTCCGCAGTCTGAACGAGATCACCAAGGTCGACGCGGCCACCGGCGACGTCCTGTGGCGCCTGGGTGGGCTACGGAACGAGTTCACCTTCGTGAACGACCCCAAGGGATCCTTCGAGCGACAGCACGGCCTCAGGCCGACCAGTCCCGGGCAGATACAAGTGCTCGACAACGGGACGAGCGCGCCGAGCCGATACGTGCGTTACCTCGTGAACCCCACGACGCGGACCGTGATGATGGTAGTGCAGTTCATCGATGCCCCGAGCACCTTCACGGCCGTAGGCGGCAGCACGCAATACTCCTCCAACGGTCACGCGCTGATCTCGTTCGGGAGGGCCGGGAGGGTCGTGGAGGTGAACGAAGCGGGAAATCGCGCGTGGGAGCTGACCGGCATCGACGGGATGTACGTGTTCCGTGCGCAGCGAATCCCGTCCCTCTACGCGGCCGAATGGTGACCACGTCTCCGCTCCGCTGAGAGATTCCCACGATAGCCACCGGCAGGAAACGGGTGGCGGTGGTGCAAAGAGCAGAGGCCGGGCACCACGCCCGGCCTCTCGACCCTAGAGTCCGCCTTCGGTGGTGGCGCTACTGGATGATGACGGTCACGTTGCTGTCATCACCGTCATAGAGATTCATGTCGAGTAACCTTATTCCTCCGCCGACAACCGTGTATACCGACCGCTCCGGCTTGGCCCCGGTGCAGCCGCCACCGCACGCAACGACCGCCCCGCCGGCGTCTGTCCAGAGTATGTCGACGTCAGCGCCGGTGTCCCAATCCGCATCGATGGTGAGCGGCAAGTCGGCCGCGGGTTGGAACTTCACGTACAGGTCCGGCGAGGCTGCCGTGACCGTGACATAGAGCGTCATCGGGCGCGCGACAGCCGTCAGGTCCGCAGACAGGTTGGGGTTGACACTCCACGGGGTACGGCGCACGTCGATGGTGTTTGCCGCGTCGAGGGTCAGCTTGCCCCCGAGAAACACGATGTCGCGCAGCGTGACCTTGGCGCCGGGTGTGTTCCCGGG
>JAOTWK010000579.1 GCA_029862935.1 Gemmatimonadota bacterium
GTCGCTCCAGCGCGAACCATGCGGCCGGCAGGTAGAACTGCGCGCGCATGTCGTAACCGTTGCCGGGTCGGTCACGGTGGAACACCAGCCGCAACCTGTCTGCCTCGCCACGCTGGTAGTCGATGCGGAACTTGTCGTTCACCCAGCGCTCGGTGAGCACGAGCTGCCCCTCCTCGACAATCCGTCTCGGATCGGCGCCCGATGGCAGCGCGTACGGCGTCAGCACGTTCAGCGTGTAGTGGTCCTGGTTGCCTGCCTCATCCCACGCGACCGGTGACCAGTTGAACACCATGAGGGATCGGCCGTCCGGCGACGTGGTCGGCGCGAGATGACCGGCAGCGGCGAAATCGGTAGTGAAGGCAAAGAGGTAGGTGACGGTCCCCGACGACACGCCTTGGCCGTCGGCCAACACGATGTCCCACCGGTCCGGACCTACCCGAGTGATGGAAAGACCGTAGCGGGTCCCGCGGCTGTCGACTGCATGCGCCCTGTCCGCCAGCATCGATACCCGTAGCCGGCCGTTGCCGCTGAAGTAGAAGCCGTGCAACTCACCGCGACGCACCGCCCACTGGACTTCGTAGAGAACGACGGCCGAGCCGTTGGGGCGAAGGTCGACGCTGGTCTCGACGAACCGGATCTCCCCTGCACCCTGCGGGGTCGCCGTGAGGGATGCAAGGAAGAGAAACCCGCCGAGCAGCCAGTTCATTGGTCACCTCGGCTCGAGGGAGTCGCCACAAATTCACGAGTCGGGACGAGTGCAGCGAAGGTATGCTATTGAGAGAAAGGCGTCCAGCGGCTATCGGGGATTCCGACTTCTCACTCCACCGCCACACCTCGCGGTTGGCTCGCAGCCGTGTCGTCATCGAGCCCGAAGTTGGTGAGATCGCTGGTCACCGCGAAGTCGTACTCTGGGTAGTCGTAGATCGGTACACGACTCTCGGTCTGTCCTAGAGAATATCCCCACACATCGTCGTACTCCGCGCAGTGCTCGCCAATCTCCTCCAGCTGGCGCAGGTACTCGACGATCGACTTCGACTCGATGATGATCACCTTGCCCAAACGGTCGATGATCGGGCTGTGGGGACGCGTGCGATCGTGATCGAACTCGAGAATCCGGCGACCGTAGCGGGTGACCCCAATCACGCGGAAGGTCATGCTCTTGCCTACTGCGGGGAGGTTGAGAACACTGCGGTCGGTCGCCAAAAAGGGTAGCCCGGTCGCCTGCCGTATTGCCGCCACGTTGTCGGCCAGCACGGGCGCGCTGTCCGGCAGGTGCCGCACGCGTTCCTGGTACTTCTCGGGAATGCGGCCGAATACTTTCTCTTCGAGTTCTTCCTGCACCACACGGGCGATCGGAGCGTAGTTGAACTGATTCTCCATGTATCCCTTGAGCACGAACGAGTAGTACGGCAACACGCCCACCTCGTTCAGCACTTGCCGAAGCTTCGCGGCGTGACCGCGCCGGGAGGCCGACGAGCCCATCACCAACTGATTGCAGACAAGCCAACCCGCCGAGGACAGCCGCTCGATCGCCCGCCGGGCCTCGAGCGTCACCTCCATCGGGGACTCGAAGTGGGTCTGGATCACGAACTGGCGGATTCCCGCCTCCGAGGCCTTCTCGCGGAACCGCGCGAGGATCTCGGTGAGCTCGGGTGTCACCCGTTGCGGTAGGTACGCGGGGAGCCGGGAACCCAGACGGACGCGCTGGATCTCCGCGTACTTTTCCCCTACCGGCCGGCGCTCGTTCGCATCCCGCTTGGCACTCGCCATCTCGCACACGGCATCCAGCAGCTGCTCGAGCGAGCGATCGGAACTCATCAGCGCGTCCCCGCCGGTGATCAAGATGTCCCGGAGCTGGGAATCCTCCTCAAAGTACTTCATGAGGTCGCCCAGCTTCTGCGGCCAGGAGGGCTTGGGAGCAAGTCCCGAAATATCGAAGTTGAGCCGTCCCCGCTGGAAATCGAACATCCGCTGGCAGGAGGAACAGAGCCCGCCACAGGCCCGGCCCTGGGTGTCGGGTATCAGGATGGCAACGTCCGGGTAGCGCCGGTGCACGTTGTCGTAGGGCGGGAGCAGCCATCCGGCGGCGTTGGGCTTCCCGGGCCGGATAGCATCCTCCTTTTCCCAGGCCACGATGTGCCCAAATTCCTCGACCAACTGCGTGCTGTACACCACGTAGTGCCGAATCGCGAGGTCGGCCCCGATGGCGAAGTAAGGCACCCGCACGTGCAGGAGAGATAGGTAGTACGGGTTCACGAAGAATGGGATCCCGGCGTCGCGCGCTCGGTACAGCACGTCCATCGTGTCGGGGTCGAGCGAGTTCCCCAACAGCTCATTCAGGAGCTCCGGCGACCGGACGGCAAACGACAGGTGGAAGTGCATGTCCTGCCACCATTGCCGCGCCAGGCGCAGACGATCCCCACGGGAGAGGCCCGGTTCGAACGTAAACCGCTGACTCGTGATGTCGCCCCGCTCCATGCGGTCGATGATCACATGCAGGATTCGGTCGCGGTTCTCCTCGCGCAGCGCCACGATGCGCGGATCAAGACCGGACGGGTACCGGTCCATCCA
>JAOTWK010000071.1 GCA_029862935.1 Gemmatimonadota bacterium
GCCTTGGTGGCAATGGGGGCGAGCATCGAGGGGCTTGGTACCAACATTCTCACGGTCGAGGGAGTCGAATCGCTCAGTGGGACGCAGCTACACGTCGGACCGGACCATGTCGAAATCGGGAGCTTCATTGGCCTCGCTGCCGTCACCAACGGCGAGGTGACGATCGAGGGCGTGCGACCGGATGACCTGCGCAGCATCCTCCTCACGTTTGAACGCCTGGGCGTCCGTCCACGTATCGAGGATACCGATCTGGTGGTGGCAGCGAATCAGGAACGACGCATCATGCCCGATCTCGGGGGACACATTCCCAAGATCGAGGATGGTCCCTGGCCCGCCTTTCCGGCCGACTTGACGTCCATCGCGATCGTGGTCGCAACCCAGTGCGAGGGAATGGTGCTGGTGTTCGAGAAGATGTTCGAGTCGCGCCTCTATTTCGTCGACAAGCTCGTGTCGCTCGGCGCACGACTCCTGTTGTGCGATCCCCACCGGGTCGTGATTGCCGGTCCGTCGCCGCTGCGCGGCGGCGTCGTCGACAGCCCGGATATCCGTGCCGGGATGGCCATGCTGCTCGCCGCGCTGGCAGCCGAAGGGGAGAGCGTGATCCACAATATCAGGCAGATCGACCGCGGCTACGAGCGGATCGACGCACGCCTGCGTAGCATGGGAGCCCACATCGAGCGAGCGGAGCGCACAGACGCGTGACCTCGCGAAGCGCCCGGCATCTCCAAGAGCATCCCCTCCACAACACCACGGTTCCTCGGTTCGAGGTCCTCGAATGGCGTGAGCGGTACGGCGTCGTGGCCGGCGTGACAGCGGGTCACGGCATCCTGGACTTCGCTCTGTCCGACTCGGGCACCGATCAGGTGCTCTGGGAAGCGCTGGCGACGGAACTGGGAGGCTTCCACAGCATCGTCGTGAGCCGGCAGCCCCACGGCGGCGAGGTCGGAGTCCACGTCGACCCCGCCCCGGGTCTCACGGTGCTGCAGGGACTGGACGGTCACATCACAACCCAAGCGAACGTGCTCCTCGCCGTCACCGTTGCCGACTGCGTCCCTGTCTACCTGTTGGAGCCTGACTCCGGAGCCATCGGGATCCTGCATGCCGGATGGCGTGGAACGGCAGGCGGTATCCTCGAGGCGGGGGTTCGCACCCTGGCAGGGCGGTCGCAGAAGCCCCCACAGGCAATCGTAATGCATTGCGGTATCGCTATTTGCGGCTCCTGTTATGAAGTCGGACCGGAGGTCGCGGAGGCAATCGTGGGCGCGCGTCCCGCCGGCCCTGGACCGCTGGATCTCCGAAGCGCCCTCGCGAATCAGGCCCACCGGCTCGGTGTAAGCCGAGTCAGCGTGAGTGATTTCTGCACTGCCCACGACCCCACCACGTTCCACTCTCATCGGGCGTCCGGGCCGGCGGCAGGCCGGATGGCGGCGTACATCGGACGTCGATCGGGTTGAACCACTCGCCACGAGCCGCTACATTCCTTGCGGTGCGGGCGCAGTGGGCCCGCGCTTTTTTTTGACGTTATGGATCTGACCCTAGACCAGCTCACCGACGAAATCCGTCGGCGCGTCGCCGAACTCGGGTTTGAGCTCGTGGACCTGAGTAAGGGAGGCACGACGACGCGCACGAGGCTTCAGGTTCGGGTCGATCGACCGGACGCGGGGCCGGGCCATGGCATCTCGGTCGACGAGTGTGCCGCGGTGAGTCGCGCGCTGGAGGCGTGGCTGGATGCTGACGAGATCCTGGGATCGCGCTACGTACTCGAGGTGTCGTCACCGGGAATCGAACGACCGGTGCGTTGGCCCGAGCACTGGGAGCGCTACCGAGGTCGAGACGTCCAAGTGCGAATACAAGGCCGGGGCAGGTTTCGCGCAACGATCGAGCGCGTCGCGGGCGACACGGTGGTGCTTCGCCCGGCCCAAGGCGAAGAGACAATCGAGGTCCCGTTGACGGCGATCCGGGATGCCACCCTCGTGGTGGATTGGTCCGCGGTCGCGCGTGGTAGCCCGGACCCGAAGAAGCAATGAGACTTTGAAGGAGACCGGATGGCGAACCCAGAAGGAATGCTGAAGGCGCTTCGGGAACTGGCCAGCGCGAAGCAGCTCGAGTCGTCGGAGTTGGTCGACCTGCTGCGCGATGGCATTCTCGCCGCGCTCGTCAAGCGACACGGCCCTGAAGTACGTGCGGAGATTGAAATCGACGCCGTCGAGGGGAAGATCACGACCACGATCTTGCGCACCGTCGTCGAGAAGGTCGAGGATACCGGCACACAGATCTCGCTGGAAGAAGCGCGGTGGGAAGACCCAGACTTCCAGGTTGGCGACGTACTCGAGGAAGAAGTCCCGTTCGAGGCATTCGGGCGACTGGCCGTGCAGGCGGCCAAGCAGCGAATCATTCAGCGAGTGCGCGAAGGCGAGCGCAGTCGCATCCGCGAAGAATTCGGCCATCGGGTGGGCGAACTCATCTCCGGCGAGGTGCAGCAGATCGAGCGCGGCCGCTTGGTGATCATGTTGAATCGGTTCCGGGAGGCGGAAGCCCTGATTCCGTATCGCGAGCAGAATCCGCGAGAGCATTTCCATCAGGGGGATGCCATCCGGGCGGTGCTCAAGCGGTTGGACGAGACGCCCAAAGGACCACGCCTCATTCTCTCTCGCGCCGATCCGCTGTTCGTGCAGGCCTTGTTCAAGCTCGAGGTGCCTGAGATTCAGCAGGGAATCGTCGAAATCCAGGCCGGCGCCCGGGAGGTGGGGAGTCGTACCAAAGTTGCCGTGTCGAGTCGGGACGATGCAATCGATCCGGTCGGAGCCTGTGTGGGAATGAAGGGCAGCCGCGTCCAGGCCGTCGTGAACGAGCTCGGAGGCGAGCGGATCGACATCGTGCCGTGGTCCCCCGACCCCGAGCGATTTGCGAAGTTGGCGTTGGCGCCGGCGCGTGTGTCGCGCGTCTTCTCTGAGCCCGAGAGCCGTACGATCCAGGCGATTGTCGACGAAGATCAGCTGTCGCTCGCCATTGGGCGCAACGGACAGAACGTCCGACTCGCGTCGGAACTCACGGGGTGGAAGATCGATCTGTACTCGAGTCGGGAGTGGCTCGAACGAGCTGGAGAGGGCGCGGGCCCGCTGTTCGCGCCACTGGAGCCGGAGGACGAGCTCGTGGCAGACGTGCTGCTCACGGAGCTCAAGGGGCTGCCGGGTGACCTCGTCGAGACGCTGGAAGCGACGGGCATGCGGACCCTGCGCGACGTCTTGGATCTCGAGCACGAAGACGTCCTCAAGATCGACGGCATTACCGCGGAGCAGGCAGATTCCCTCATGGCCTTCTTGAGCGAGTTGACCGAGGAGAACCCGGACGCCCAGCAGGCGGCAGCGGAGGGCGACGGGGAGGCTCAGGGCTCGGAGGCGACGCCGGCGGCGTGATGACGCATGCGCAGCTCCGCTTGTTGGGACTCGGTGTCCGTGCGGGATCGGTTGTGATCGGCACCGCAGGTGTGCGCGCCGCTCTGCAGCGTGGTGACCTTGGACTCGTCGTGGTCGCGGAGGATGCGAGCGACCGAACGAATGACAAAGTCGTGCGGCTCGCCGGTGGCATCGACGTCCCGTTGCTGACGGGACCCACCGCGGTGGAATTGGGACGTCGAGTGGGACGATCGACGGTGCAGACCGTGGGTGTGCAGGATTCCAAGTTGGTGGCCGGCATCCTTGGCAAAGGCGAGCCGGTCAAATCGAGGAGGCAGTAAGTGGGCAAGACGCGGATCCACGATCTCGCGGCAGAATTCGGTATCGAGAGCGCGCAGCTGATTCAGATGCTCGCGGACATGGACATCCATGTCCGGAGCCACATGTCCGGGCTCGACGAGGGCCAGGTGGCCCGGGTGCGCACACGCTGGGAACGCCAGAAGCGACGCAAGAGTGAGCCGGCCAAGAAGAGCCGGACGCGGCGGAAGAAGACCGCGGTGAAGAAGGAAGAAGAGGCCCCCGCGCCGGCTGCGCGGCCGCGTCGCCGTCGCCGCACTGCGGCGGAGGTGGCCGCCCGAGAAGAGGCCGAGGAGGAAGCTCGTCTGGTTGCCGAGGCAGTGGAGGCCGCTGAGGCCGAAGCCATCGAGGAGCCGGAGGAAAAGCGGAGCCTGGAGGAGCGAGCGGCGGCGCTGTTCAAGCAGCCTTCAGATGGTGCGGTGGACGAGCCACCCACCGAAGTGGAAGTCCCAGTCGCCGAGGTCGAACCCGTCGAAGTGAGCGAACCGGCTCCGGCGGAGGCACGGATCGCCACCCCACCACCACCGAGACCTGCGCGACCGCGACGGGTCGAGCGTACCCCGCCGCCGAGGCGCAGGCCGACCGCCCCGTCACCACCGCGACCTGTTGCCTCTGCCGCACCGGGCGAGATCGCTGAGGAGCGGCGGCGAGACAAGAAGCGGCGGCGCAAGGGCAAGCGGTCGCAAGTCGACCAGGACGCGGTACAGGCCAACATCAGTCGGACGATGGCGTCGATCAAAGGTACGGGCGCGCGCAAGACGTCGCGGCGTCGGGACGATGAGCCTTCGGCGCGAGAGGTGGCCGAGCAGCGCAAGGCCGAAGAGCGTGAGCGGGAGAAGACCCTGGTCAGGGTGACCGAGTTCATCACGGTTGCCGAGCTTGCATCGACGCTCTCCCTGACGAGCACGGAAATCGTCACCTTCTGTTTCAAGGAACTCGGCATGATGGTGACGGTGAACCAGCGCCTCGATTTCGACCAGATCGATCTCATCGCGGGGGCGTTCGGATTCAAGGCGCTGCGTGAGGAGGAGTACGTCCCCACGGACGCCTTGGTGGAAGACGAAGAGGACCGCCAAGAAGATCTCGTGCCGCGACCGCCGGTCGTGACGGTGATGGGTCACGTGGACCATGGAAAGACGTCGCTGCTCGATCACATTCGGAAGACGAATGTGATTGCGGGCGAATCAGGCGGCATCACGCAGCACATCGGGGCATACCACGTCGCCCTCCCATCCAAGCAGGGCATCACGTTCCTCGACACGCCGGGCCACGAGGCGTTCACGGCGATGCGCGCGCGCGGGGCGCAGGTGACCGATATCGTGGTGCTCGTGGTGGCTGCCGACGACCAAGTGATGCCACAGACCGTTGAGGCCATCAGTCACGCCAGGAATGCAGGCGTTCCGCTGGTGGTTGCCGTGAACAAGATCGATCTTCCCACCGCAGAGGTGGAGAAGGTCAAGCAAGGGCTGCTGCAGCAGGGTGTCGTGCTGGAGGAATTCGGCGGGGATGTGATGGCGCAGGCGATTTCCGCCAAGTCAGGCCAGGGCGTCGACGAGCTGTTGGAGAAGATTCTGCTGCAGGCCGAAGTCCTCGACAAGAAGGCGAACCCCGATCGGTTCGCCAAAGGGACCGTGGTCGAGAGTGCGCTCGATCCGGGTAAAGGACCCGTGGCCACCATCCTGGTGCAAGCCGGGACGCTCAAGGTGGGCCACAACTTCATCAGTGGCAACCTCGCCGGACGCGTGCGCGCGCTGCTCGATGAGCGTGGACAGCGCGTCGAGGTGGCGGGGCCATCCATTCCAGTCCAGGTGCTGGGTTTCGACGGCGTTCCGCAGGCAGGCGACACGTTCATGGTGCTGCCCGAGGGTGCGGAGGCGCGGGACATCGCGCAGCGCCGGCAGCGGCTCGATCGTGAGGCCTCGCACCGCCGGAGCCTCCGGGGGCTGTCACTCGAAGACCTCTCCCGCCGCATCGAAGAAGGCGAGGTCCAGGCCCTCCGCATCGTCATCAAGGCCGACCAAGGCGGGCCGGCGGAGGCACTCGCCGACGCGTTCGCCGAACTGTCGACCGACGAGGTCATGGTCGAGGTGATCCACCGTGGCGTCGGGGCGATTACCGAAAGCGACATTCTCCTTGCCAAGGCGTCCGGGGCCATCGTGATCGGGTTCAACGTGCGTCCGGATGCCAATGCGCGAAGCGTGGCCGAGCGGGAGAGTGTCGACGTTCGCACGTATCGCGTGATCTACGAAGCCGTCGAGTCGGTGCGCGCGGCGCTCGAAGGGCTTCTCTCGCCCGAGCAACGGGAGATCGTGCTCGGCGAGGCCGAAGTCCGCCAGACATTCAAGATCTCCGGAGTCGGGACGATCGCCGGCAGCTTCGTCCGCGCGGGTACGATCGCGCGCAATGCGTCCATACGAGTGGTTCGAGACGGCGTCGAGGTGTACAGCGGATCGCTCGGCAGCCTCAAGCGGTTCAAGGATGACGTGCGCGAGGTCAAGGAGGGACTCGAGTGCGGCATCGGCGTAGAGAATTTCAATGACATCAAGGTCGGCGACGTCCTCGAGGCATACCGTATCGAAGAGATCGCCCGCTCGCTCGAATCGGCGGGAGCCGCCAAAGACAACTGACGTGATTGTCGGCATCGTCACCTGGGAGCTGCACGTGAGCGGGTGCCGGTCGCTCAAAGACAAACGGCGGATTCTCAAGAGCCTCAAGGACCGCCTCCACCAGCGGTTCAACGTGTCGGTGGCAGAAACGGCGTATCAGGACACGTGGCAACGAGCAGAACTGACGTGCGGAGTCGTTGCGACCGATCGCCGGCATGCGGAAAGCGTGCTGTCTGCCGCTGATGGCCTGGTGAGTGCCAACGGCTCGGTGAGAATCATCGACTCCACAACCATGATCCGATGAGAAGCCGCAGTCATCACCGCCCAGAGCGCGTCGCTGCGCTGGTCCAGGAAACACTGGCCGAAATGCTCTCATCACAGGTCAAGGACCCGCGCGTGGGATTCGTGACGGTGACCGGTGTCTCCGTCTCGCGCGACTGCGTGCACGCCCATGTCCGCGTGAGCGTGCTCGGCGATGAGGATGAAAAGGCCAGCGCCATGGAAGGCCTGGCCAGCGCCAAGGGATACCTGCGCACGCAGCTCGCACGCACGCTGACCCTCCGCGTCGCGCCCGAACTCCATTTCATTCTGGATCGCGGGCTGGAACACGCCAAACACATCGATCGCCTGCTCAACGAGCCGACGGGAGACGAGTCATCCTGACGGACACGACCGGATTCCTCTTGGTCGACAAGCCCGCGGGTCCGACGTCGCACGATGTGGTCGACGCCGTGCGCCGCGCCGTGGGCATCCGACGAGTCGGTCACACCGGCACCCTCGATCCGTTCGCCTCGGGACTGCTGATGCTGTTGGTGGGTCGTGCCACCCGCCTGGCACGCTACCTCGTCGGGCTCACCAAGACCTACGTCGGCACAATCCGACTCGGCGTGCGGACCGACACAGACGACCGCACTGGAACCGTTCTAGAAACAGTCGACCGCTGGCAGAGCATCCCCACCGAGCACGTGCGGGCGGCCATGGCCTCCCTCACCGGTCACGGCGTCCAGTTGCCGCCTGCCTACTCGGCTCGGAAGACCGCCGGTGTGCCGGCGTACCGCCGGGCGCGGCGCGGCGAGGCGGTGGCGCTCGAAGCAAGAGAGATCGAGGTCAGCGCGTTCGACCTCGTCTCGCACCAGGGCTCGGCCGTCGAGTTTCACGCCGACGTGAGCAGCGGGACGTACCTTCGGGCGCTTGCCCGCGATGTCGGCGTTGAGCTCGCGTGCGGTGCGCACCTCGAGTCGCTGCGTCGGACCTCTATTGGTCCGTTCCATGTGCACGCTGCAATGGCATTCGCGGCGCTGGACCTCGGGGTGCCGTCGCTCGGTCCGCCACGTGAGGCGGTGCCGCACTTACCGACTTACGAGATCGATGACGAGGCATTCGACGCCGTGCGTCACGGCCGACCGATCGCGGCACCGCCAGACAGCGACGGCGTCATCGCCCTGGTCCGGGATCACGATTTGGTAGCCATCGCCGAGTGCCAGGAGAAGCTCCTCAAGCCCAGCGTCGTGTTGACCCGTGCCTGAGTCCGGAGCGCTTCCCAACGACGGCCGCGGCTCAGTCGTCACCGTCGGAACGTTCGACGGCGTGCATTTGGGGCACCGTCGCGTCATCGAAGAGATCGCCTCTCGGGCGCGCCGGTCATCATGCCGTAGCATGCTGGTGACGTTCGAGCCGCACCCAATGCAGGTCGTGAACCCGCAGGCCGCGCCGCTTCTGCTGACCGTGGCCGACGAGCGACGAGAGTTTCTTGCCCAGAGCGAGCTCGACGTCGTCGTGTTCATGGAGTTCACCCGTCAGCTCTCTCGGTTTGCCCCTGATGCGTTTGTGCACCTCCTGCTCGATCGGTTTCACATGCGGGAGCTCGTGATCGGGCACGATCACGGATTCGGCCAGGGGCGAGCCGGCAATGTCGAGTTGCTCGAACGGCTGGGCCACCAGTTGGGTTTCGTGGTCGATGTCGTGGACGTGGTGGACGTCGACGGTCAACCGGTCTCATCGACCCTCGTGCGCCGCGCCGTTGCCGGCGGAGACCTCGATACCGCGCGCCGGCTGTTGGGTCGGCCATATTCGCTCACCGCGCCCGTCGTACGCGGCGCAACGCGCGGGCGCCAACTGGGGTTCCCCACGGTCAACGTGCGCTTGCCGGACCCGCGGAAGCTGCTCCCCCCCGACGGCGTCTATGCCGTCTGGGCCGAATGGGCCGATGGAGCGAGCGGCGGCATGATGCACCAGGGGCCACGGCCGACCTTTGGAGACGACGCGCGTAGCATCGAAGCCCACGTTTTCGACCTCGACGTCGATCTCTACGGCAAATCCGTCAAGCTCTCGTGGGTGTCACGCTTGCGGGACGTGCAGCGGTTCTCGTCAGCGAGCGCGCTCTCTCACCAGCTCGATCGGGACTTCGCCGAGGCCAAGAGTGCGTTGACACGGTGGCGAAGCCTCAGTAGTCATTAACGCCTTCACTGTCACAGGCACGACATGTTCTCGACCATCCGAAGTCGTCTGATCGTCATCGCAGTGCTGGTTGCCGCGAGTGTGATTTCGCTCGTTCCCCGAGAAATCACCATCCGGGAGCGCGGGCCAGACGGCGCGATGCGCGACACGCGGGTCAGGCGGGTACCGCTCAAGCGGGGGCTCGATCTCCAGGGTGGCATCCACTTGGCACTCGAACTCGATCAATCGGCCGGACCGGTGGCGGATCCTGCCGATGCCATCGAGCGAGCCATGACCGTGATTCGGTCGCGCGTGGACGAGTTTGGGGTGGAGGAGCCACTCGTCCAGAAGGTCGGCGACGAGCGCATCGTGGTGGAACTGGCGGGCATTACGGATCCGGCCCGTGCCAAAGCGATCGTCGAACGCTCCGCGTTCCTCGAGTGGCGCATTACCGACATGGACAACCAGTTCAGTGACGCGATTGGGGCGATCGACCGTGCGTTGACCGACGCCGGGGTTGAGGTGGGAACGGGGCAGGTACAGCAGACCGCCCTCGATCGGCTGCTCGGGTCCGATACCACGAGCCTCGGGCAGGACACGGCAGCCAGCGACACGACGGCGCTGCTCAATCGGCCTGGACCGCTCAGTGCCCTCTTGTTCAACGGGCAGATTCCCGGGGAGTTTCTCGTGGCCGAGGAGGACTTTCCCAAGGTCGATAGTCTGATCCGCAGCCCCGAGGTTGAACGAGCCATGCCGCGCGGGCGCGACCTGGTCTGGGCCTCGGAGCCGATATCTCAGGGCGCGCGCGCGTATCGGCCGCTCTATTCCGTAGAGCGCCGGTCCATGATCAGCGGGGCGCAGTTGCAGGATGCGCGAGCGACGATCGATCAGACGAACAACCAGGCAATCGTCCAGTTCACGCTGAGCCGCTCGGGTGGTCGCCGATTTCGGCAGATCACCCGTGAGCACGTCAATGACTACATGGCAATCATGCTGGACGGCCGGGTGTTCCGGCAGCCCCCGGTTATCCGTAGTGAGATCGGGCGGAACGGCCAGATCGAGCTGGGGAACGCGAGCCTACAGGAGGCACAGGACCTCGCACTTGTTCTCCGGGCTGGCGCCCTCCCGGCGCCATTGGAGATCGTCGAGGAGCGGACGGTTGGACCGAGCTTGGGACGCGACTCCATCCGGCAGGGCACGCGGGCGGGGATCGTCGCGGGCGCGCTCGTGGTCCTGTTGATGCTGGCGTACTACCGCTTCGCGGGCATCTTGGCCGTCGTGGCGCTCATGTTCTACGCGTTGTTCACTGTCGGGGGGCTGGCCAGTTTCGGGGCGACACTCACCCTTCCGGGACTCGCGGGTTTCGTCCTCTCCCTCGGGATGGCCGTAGACGCGAACGTGCTGATCTTCGAGCGGATTCGCGAGGAAATCAAGCTGAATAAGACGCCGCGGCTGGCGGTCGATGCCGGCTTCGGGCATGCGATGCCAGCGATCATCGACGCCAACGTCACGACCGTGATCACTGCCGCGTTCCTATTTCAGTTCGGGACCGGGCCCGTTCGGGGCTTCGCCGTGACGCTCATCGTAGGCATCATCGCGTCACTGATCACCGCAGTGTTCGTGACCAAGACCCTTTTCCTGATCTGGCTGCAGCGGCGGACCGCGAGTAAGGAGCTGGCGATCTAATGATTCGGCTCTTCGACAACGCGCAGTTTGACGTTCTCCGGCGGTGGCGACTGGCGATGATATTTACCGTCGCATTCACCGTACCTGGTCTTGGTCTCTTTGCGGTCCGTGGGCTCAATACGAGCATCGAGTTCACCGGTGGCACCCTGGTTGAGATCCAGGGGCGCACGCCAGAAATCACGACGGCGGCCATCAGAGCGGCTCTGAACGGGGAGGGCATCGCTGGTGCAGAGATCCAGACGTTCGGAGCACCCAACGAGTTCGTGATCCGCGCGCGCCTCGACCCACGAGAGGATCCCGCCGACATATCAACGGAGGAGACGGGTGACGCCGTTCGCCAGGCGCTCCTTACGGCGTTCGGAGAGGAGAACTTCGAGGTCATGCGCACGGAAGCCGTCGGCCCCAAGGTGGGAAGCGAGCTGCGTGAACGGGCAACGCTGGCACTGCTCATGGGACTTGGCGCGACGTTCCTGGTGCTGTGGTTCCGCTACGAGTGGCGCTTCGGGCTGGCGGCCGTCATCGCAACGCTGCACGACGTCGTCGCCACCGTGGCCTTCGTCTCATACCTCAATCTGGAAGTCTCGCTGGTCGTGGTCGCGGCGCTGCTCACCATCATCGGATATTCACTCAACGATACGATCGTGACGTTCGACCGCGTGCGGGAGAACGTGAAGAAGTCGAAGCGGAAAGACTTCTTCTACGACCTCCTGAACCGATCGATCAACGAGACATTGCCGCGCACGGTGCTGACCTCCGGAACGACGCTCATGGCCGTCTTGGCCCTCCTCATTCTCGGAGGGAGC